>NZ_JBBARU010000022.1:0-42504 GCF_040399605.1 Rhodovarius sp.
CCACCCCCGCCTCATAAGCCAGCCAGACATTGCGCGAGGCACGCGAGCGCAGCACGCCATAAATCGTGATCATCATCAAAATCCTTACTGGTTATAAAGCCCCGCCGCCCTTGCGGCATGCTTGAGCAGGGCGATGGAAATCTCCAGCGTCGGCGCCGGCACCCCCAATTCGCGGGCGAGGAGAATGGGCTGCTCAAACAGCGCCGCCACCTCCATTGGCCGCCCCGCCTCTAAATCCTGCAAAATCGAGGGCTTATGGGCAATGCCGCTGCTGCGCGCGGTGCGGTCACGCGCATCCATCTCAATCGTCAGCCCCAGCGCCCGGCCAATTGCCAGCGCCTCCTCGGTGCAGGCAATCGCCGCCCCATAGAGCACGGGGTCGGACATGGTGGTCTTGATATCCTGCCGCGCCACGGTGCTCAGCGGCCCATTGGCCAGATTGCCAATCAGCTTGGTCCAAAGCTCGGCGCGAATATCCGCACTCGCCCGCGCCCCCATGCCGCCAGCCTTCAGCGCCCCCGCCAGCGCCTGGGTGCGCTCGGAAATCCGGTTATCCAATTCGCCAAAGATCACCCGATCCCCCTGGCTCGCCACCTTCACGACGCCAGGCTCAACCACCGTGCAGGCCGACCACACCACACCGCCAATGGTGCGCCGCGTGCCAATCGCATCGCGCACCACATCGCCGGGGTCCACCAGCGGCAGGCGTGTGCCCTCGCGCGTGCTGCCCTCATGGTCAAAATACCACCAGGGCACGCCATTCATGATGAAACTCACCGAAGTCTCCGCCCCCAGCAGCGGCCCAATCGCCCCGGCCACACTGGCCAGCGCCGTCTGCTTGGTGGTGACCAGCACGGCATCCTGCGGCCCCAACTCCGCCGCCGTGGCAGCCGCGCGGGGATGCACATGGATCTCCCCATCCGGCGCCAGCACCTTCAGCCCATTCTCCTGAATGGCCGCCAATTGCGCGCCGCGGGCGATGATGGACACATCCGCCCCCCCCTTCGCCAGCCGCGCCGCGATATGGCCGCCAATGGCGCCGGCGCCAAATACACAAATCTTCAAGAGGCAATCTCCGGGTTGTTGCGCATCAGCGCGAGCATGGCGGCCGCAGCCTCGGCCAAAGCGGTGGCCAGGCGCGCCCCCAGCGCCGCATCGGCACTGCGGGCATCCTCCGCCTGCACCCCGCCGGGTGCGACTTCATCAACATGGGTGGGCAGGGCGAAATCCACCCCGCCCAGATGCAGCGCCCCAAAATTGCTAACCCTGCGGCCAAACAAGGCCCGCGGCCCATCCCCCGGCGCAATCGCCGCAGGGCGCACCAATTCAGGCAGCAGATGCATCGCCACCGACAGCACCGGGTTGCCGCCATGCCCGGTGGCCGCCGCCGGCGTCCCCCAGGCCTTCAACAACCCCGCCGCCTCGCGCCACAAATGCAGCGCCGGCAGCACCACCCCATGCCGCGCCCGCATCGCCCGCTGCGCGGAATCAATCGACGCAATATTGCCGCCATGGCCATTCACCACCAGCAGCCGCGCCCCCGGCGCGCCGCGATGCAGCGCCTCCAAGCATTCCAGCGTCAGCGCGGTGAGCGTAGCCGGTGAGAGCGCAATGGCCCCCGGCACACCGGCAAAAAAATCCTCGCCCCCAAAGGCAATCCCCGGCGCCACCAGCGCATCATCACCCTGCACCGCCAGCGCCCCGGCGGCCTGCATGGCAATGGCCTCGGCCAGCAGATAATCCCCCATCGGCGCCGCCGGGCCATGGGTCTCCGTGCTGCCCATCGGCAGAATCAGCGCAGCACCGGCGGCAAGACGCGCCGCCACCTCCGGCGCACGCAGCCGGGCAATGGCGTGCTCCATTACCGCAGCATATCCACGGCAATGCGGCTCAAAGCCTGCACGCCGAGCGCCAGGCAAGCCTCATCGGGCTGGTAGAACGCATTGTGCAGCCGGTCATCGCGCCCCGGCGCGCCAGAGCCCACCAGCAAATGAAAGCTCGGCACCCGATCGGCAAAGGCCGAGAAATCCTCCGCCCCCATCGAGGGCTCCTTCGCCACCAGCGCCCTGCCGAAATTCTGCGCAACCGAAGCAATGGCCGGCTCCAGCACCGCATCATCATTGCGCAGGCTGGGCACCATGCGGCGATAATTCACCTCAATCTTGCAGCGCATCGCCTCGCCCAGCCCCGCGCAAAGCCTGCGAATCGCCGCCTCGGCCACATCGCGCGCCTCGGGCTGCAAGGTGCGCACCGTGCCCTTCAGCGCCACCCGCTCAGGGATAATGTTGTAGGTGGTGCCACCCGAGAACATCCCCACCGTCACCACGCAAGGATGCAAGGGCTTCTGCTCGCGCGACACCACACTCTGCAATTGGGTGATGAGATGCGAGGCCGCAACAATCGGATCCACCGCGGCATAGGGATGCGCCGCATGCCCCGATTTGCCTTGCACGATAATGTCAAACCTATCCGAGGCCGCCAGCGCATGCCCCCGCACAAAGCCAAACTCGCCCACCGGCATATCGGGCATATTGTGGAAGGCCAGCGCCATATCCAACCCATCCGCCGCACCCTCGGCGATCATGGCAGGCGCCCCCTCCAGCACCTCCTCGGCCGGCTGGAAGATCAACTGAATGCGTCCCGCCAGATTGGGTGCGAGTTCCTTCAAAATTTCCGCCACACCCAGCAAGGTGGTGGTGTGGATGTCATGGCCGCAAGCATGCATCTGGCCATCAATCGTGCTGGCAAATTCCTGCCCGGTTTCCTCATGAATCGGCAGCGCATCCATATCAGCGCGAATCGCCAGCGTCGGCCCCGGCCGCCCGCCCTCAATGGTGCCGATCACGCCGGTGCGGCCAATCCCGGTGCGGTGCGGGATGCTAAGCCTAGTCAGCTCTGCAGCAACAATCCCAGCCGTGCGCACCTCCTGAAAGGCCAGTTCCGGCACGCTATGGATGTCACGACGAATCTCGATCAGCCGCGCCTCGATGGCGGCGGCGGCATCCTTCAAATGGGCGGCGATATCATTGGGAAGGGGCATGGGGATTCCGGCAATTGAGGGATGCCCAGCATCGGCCGGGGCGGCTGGGCTGTCCAGCTTGCGGCCCGCCCGGCCCGGCCTTGCGCGATGCAACACGTCAGCACGCCAGCGTAACGTCCTGATAACACGCTTGCAGCCACCTCAATGGCCTGTCATAGCCGAAAAAAAGCCCGGAGTTCCAAGATGTCCAATGTTGTGGCGCGGCGTGGCGTATTGGCCACCTCCGTCTTCGCGCCGCATGTCCTGCGCGCCCAGGGCTGGCCAAGCCAGACCATCCGCCTCGTGGTTCCTTATGCCCCCGGCGGCACCACCGATTTGATGGCCCGGCTGGTCTCCCAGCCCCTGGCCGAGCGGCTGGGTGTGGCCATCACCATCGAGAATCGCCCCGGCGCCGGCGCCACCGTGGGCAGCCTCGCCGTGGCCCAGGCCGCCCCCGATGGCCACACATTGCTGATGAGCAATATCGCCAGCCACGGCATCGGCCCCTCCCTCTACCCGAATATCCGCTATGATGCGGTGCGCGATTTTTCCCATATCGCGCTGATAACCGAGAACCCTTCGGTCTTCGTCGCCAATCCCCGCGCCGGCATCACCAGCCTGGCCGAGCTCGCCCAGCGCCACCGCGCCAGCTCCGGCGGTCTCGACATGGCCACCTCAGGCGCCGGCTCCTCTAACCATATGCTGGTCGTGCTGATGGGCCGCGCTTTGGGCCGCGACATCAACCACATCCCCTTCCGCGGCGCCGGCCCGGCAATGACGGCGGTGATCGCCGGCCAGGTGCCGCTGATGAGCGACAGCCTGCCCTCCGCCGCCTCGCATCTGCGCGCGGGCTCGGTGGTCGGCGTTGCCATGTCCTCGGCCCAGCGCCACCCCGCCTTCCCGGCCATCCCCACCTTCCGCGAACAGGGCCATGATATCGTCGGCACCGGCTGGTTCGGCCTCTCCGGCCCCGCCGGCATGGCCGCCTCGGTGGTGGACCATATCAATCGTGAGGTGCGTGCCATTCTGGCCACAGCCGAGCAACAGGCCCGCTTCGCCGAATTGGGCGGCACGCCCGGCCGGCTGAGTGCGGCCGAATACACTGATTACGTGCGCCGCGAAGTGGAGTATTGGGCTCCTGTGGTGCGGGCCTCCGGCGCGCAGCCGGATTAATGATTTGCGAAATTGTCACACCACCTGACGCAAACGTAAGCTTCTTGCTCTCTGGGCTGGACGTACGCAACGCGCTAAGCATGATGGCAGGAATGTGATGGAAGCGTTCCTCGACCGGCGGGAGCCGGGAGTGGGTTGGCGGCCATGTTGAGTTGGCTGTGTCTGGGAAAGGCCTGGGAATGAAAATAAACGAGAAGGACCTGATGTCAGGTCTGTTTCTGATCCTGATCGCAGCCGTAGGGCTGTGGTTGAACCAGGAACACACACTGGGATCAGCGCGCCGTATGGGCCCTGGCTATATGCCGCTCATGGTGTTCTGGCTGCAGATCGGCCTGGGCGCGATTGTGCTGCTTGCCTCCATCTTCAGCGATGGCGAGAAACTCACCCGTTGGACCAGCGCCGAGATCGCCAGCTTCGTCGGCGGCATCGCCGTCGGCACCGCCGTGTGGTGGGTGCTGAAGAGCACCGGCGGCTTCTTCGGCCAGACCTATAATGCGGTGGGCACCGGCATGCTGGCCGGCTTCCTCGTGCTCAGCATCCCGCAGGGCTGGCGCATCCTGGGCGTCATCAATGCCGCGATGTGCCTCTTCGGCCTGCTGCTCGAAAAGATGGGCTTCTTCGCCGCCCTGGTCGGCATCATCGTCTTGTCCTGCCTGGCGGAACGCGAACACATCAAGAAACCAGTCGGCATTCTCGGCTGCACCGTCTTTCTGCTGGTGATGTGCTGGTTCGTGTTCATCAAGCAGCTCGATATCCGCGTAAACCTCTGGCCGCAGCTGTAAGGAGCCGGACATTATGGAACTTCTTCTCACCAACCTCGCGCATGGCTTCGGCGTTGCGCTCTCCTTCCAGAACCTCACCTTCGCGCTGCTTGGCGCGTTGATCGGCACCGCCATCGGCGTGCTGCCGGGCATCGGCCCGGTGGCGACGATCTCTCTTCTGCTACCCATCACCTTCGGCCTGCCGGCGACGACGGCCATCATCATGCTCGCCGGCATCTTTTATGGCGCGCAGTATGGTGGTTCGACGACGGCCATCCTGCTGAACCTACCCGGTGAGGTGTCATCGGTGGTGACAACGCTGGAAGGCTACAAGATGGCCCGCAATGGCCGCGCCGGTGCCGCGCTCGCCACCGCCGCCATTGGCAGCTTCTTCGCTGGCACCGTGGGTACAGTCCTGGTCGCCGCTTCCGGCCCGCTGCTGACGCAGGTGGCGCTCAGCTTCGGCCCGGCCGATTACTTCTCGCTCATGCTGCTCGGCCTGATTATCGCCTCCGTGCTCGCCCAGGGCTCGGTGGTGAAGGCGATCGGCATGGTGGTCTTCGGCGTGGCGCTGGGCCTGGTCGGCACCGATGTGCAAACCGGCCAGCAGCGCTTCACCTTCGGCATTCCTGAATTGTCCGATGGCATCGGCTTCGTGCCGGTCGCCATGGGCATGTTCGGCATCGCCGAGATCGTGCTGAACCTCGAACGCCCCGAAGCGCGCTCGGTGCTGACCAACAAGGTCGGCAGCCTGTGGTTGACCAAGGAAGAGTTCCGCCGCGCCACTCCGGCGGTGCTGCGTGGCACGTTGGTCGGCTCCTTCCTGGGCATCCTGCCCGGCGGCGGCGCCTCGCTGGCCGCCTTCGGCAGCTACATGATGGAACGCAAGATGTCGAAGGGCCGGGACCAGTTCGGCTCCGGCGCCATCGAAGGTGTTGCCGGCCCCGAAGCCGCCAATAACGCCGCGGCCCAGACCAGCTTCATCCCCCTGCTCACCCTGGGCATCCCCTCCAACGCCGTCATGGCGCTCATGGTCGGCGCGCTCATCATCCAGGGCATCCAGCCCGGCCCCCGCATGGTGGAAGCCCAGCCCGACCTGTTCTGGGGCCTCATCGCCTCGATGTGGGTCGGCAATCTCATGCTGCTCGTCATCAACCTGCCGCTGATCGGCATGTGGGTGAAGCTGCTGCAGGTGCCCTATAAGTACCTCTACCCCGCCATCTTGGTCTTCTGCTCCATCGGCGTGTACTCGCTGAACAACAACGTCTTCGACGTCTATATGACGGTGCTGTTCTCGGTCTTCGGCTATATGTGCAACAAGCTCCGGCTTGAGGCCGCGCCGCTGCTGATCGGCTTCGTGCTTGGGCCGATGATGGAAGAGCATCTGCGCCGCGCCATGCTGCTCTCGCGCGGTGATGTGATGGTGTTCCTCCAGCGCCCCATCAGCGCCACCATGCTGGCCATCGGCTTCATCGCCCTGGCCCTGATGCTGCTGCCCAGCCTGCGCAAGGGCAAGGACAAGGCGCTCGCCGAATAAACCGCGAGCCCCGCTTCACGAAACCCGCCGCGGAGGGCAACCTCCGCGGCGTTTTCATGTGTGGAGTGTGGCGATGGATTTGCAACTTAAAGGCCGTGTGGCCCTGGTCACCGGCGCCTCTGCCGGGCTCGGGCGCACCATCGCCCGCATCCTGGCCGAAGAGGGCTGCCGCCTGGCCCTGCTCGCCCGCCGCCGCCCGCTGCTGGAAAGCCTCGCCGCCGAATTGCCCGCCAGCGCCGAACCACTCCTCATCGAACAGGACATCACCGCGCGTGACGCCGGTGAACGCGCCCGCGACGCCATACAGGCCCGCTTCGGCCGCTGTGACATCTTGGTGAACAATGCCGGGGGCAGCCGCCCCCAATCCGATCTCGGCACGCCCGAAATCTGAGCCGAGGCGATGGAACTGAACTTCCATGCCGGCCTGCGCATCGCCCATGCCATCGTGCCGATGATGCAGGCGGCGAAATTCGGCCGCATCATCAACATCACCGGCCAGGATGAACCCTTCCAGATCAATGCCGCCAATGCCCCCAATGGCGCGGTGCATATCTGGGCCAAGGCGCTCTCACGCCGCGTCGCCGCCGACGGGGTCACGGTGAACTCCATCCCCCCCGGCCGCATCCATTCCGAGCAGATCGACAGCCGCATCCTGCCCACCGAAGAGGCCCGCGCCCATTGGGCCAAAACAGAGGTGCCGGCCGGCTTCATCGGCGAGGCAGAGGATCTGGCAGTGCTGGTCGCCTTCCTCGCCTCACCGCGCGCGCGCTACATCACCGGCCAGGTGGTGCATGTGGATGGCGGCGCCCGGCGCTTCGCCCATTGACATTGGGGGGGCCCGCCCCCCCAACCGCTCAATCCAGCCGCAAGCCCAAATTCTGAATAATCGGCCGCCACAGCGCGGTATGTTCGGCAATGGCCCGCCCCATTTCCGCCCGCCCGCGGAAGCGCGGAATAATCCCCTGTGAGGCAAACAGCGCCGCCACCGCGCTATCCTCCACCGCCCCGCGCAACGCCGCCTCCAGCGCATCAAGCACCGGCTCGGGCGTGCCAGCGCGGCCGACAAAGCCCTGCCAGCCCCGCATGACAAAACCCGGCAGTCCCGCCTCCGTCGTCGTCGGCACATCGGGAAAGCCGGGGTGGCGCTCCGTGCCGCCAATAAAGGCCAGCGCCCGCACCCGCCCGGCATCGATCTGCGCCTTGGCCAGGTTGATCCCATCGATCATCAACTGCACCCGCCCGCCCAGCATATCCTGCAAGGCCGGCGCGCTGCCGCGATAGGTCACCACCTCCATATTGATCCCGGCCTCGCGCGCAAACAGCGTATAGCCCAGATGGGTGACCGAGCCCTGCCCGGCCGAGCCGAAATTCAACTCCCCCGGCCGCGCGCGCAGCAGCGCCACCAATTCAGCCATGCTGCGCACCGGCAATTCCGCCGGCACCATCACAAACATGCCCCCCTGGGTCGCAATGCCAATCGGCGTGAGTTCCCGCGCCGGATCAAAGGGCAGGTTGCGATAGAGCAGCGGGTTGATCGCGATCACGCTGTCATTCACATGACCGAAGGTATAACCATCAGGCTGGCTGCGAGCCACCGCCTCCAGCCCCAGATTGCCATTGGCGCCGCCGCGATTCTCCACCACCACCTGCTGGCCCAGCGTCTCGCTCATCCGTTGCGCAATAGGCCGCGCCACCAGATCCGAGCCGCCACCGGGCGGAAAGCCCACAATCAGCCGAATGGGCCGGCTGGGAAAACCACCCACCCCCTGGGCCAACGCCGGCACAGCAAGCCCCGCACCCAATAATGCCCTGCGCAATATCATGGTCTTTCCTCCGTCTTTGGCGGCAGCCTAGCCGCCATGCGAGCCACACAACAGCAGGAATCTCCCATGCAAGACGCCATTCGCCTGACCCAGGAGGAAAGCGACCGCCTGCGGGCGCTGCGCCTGGCCAAGCCGGCCCGCCAGCCCCGCAGCTCTGATCGGCGCAGCATGGGTGAAAGGGTGGCCGATCTGGTCGCCCTCACCGTCGGCTCCTGGCGCTTCATCATCATCCAGAGCCTGCTGCTGGCCCTATGGATTTTGCTCAACATCACCGCCTGGGCACGCAATTGGGACCCCTACCCCTTCATCCTGCTCAACCTCGTGCTCAGCTTCCAGGTCGCCTATGCCGCCCCCATCGTGATGATGAGCCAGAACCGCCAGGCCGAAATAGACCGCCGCAACGCCGCCCATGACTACCAGATCAACATCAAGGCCGAGTTGGAAATCGAATTGCTGCACACCAAGATCGACGCGATGCGCGAGCAGGAAATCGCCCGCCTGACCGAGGTGATCGAAGCGCTATCCGCCAGGCTCAGCCCGCCCGCTGCCTGACAGATTACGGAAAAACGAATAGCAGGCGAAATAAGATCGAGGGGCTTTGCCCCTCGATCCTACTTCCCCGCGCTATTCGTTTCTCCGCAGCCTGCTACCGCCCCTCGCCGCGCAACCGCACCAGATTGATCAGAATATCCCGCGCCGCCTGCACCCGCGCCGGCAAATCCATCTCCCGCAGCAGCGCCAGCTTGTGGTCGGGCCGCAATTTCACCAGCCCCTTCTGCGCCCCCACCCAGCCCACCAGCCCGGCCGGATTGGCGAAATGATTGCGGTGGAAGGTCAGCACCACACCCTTCGGCCCGGCATCGAGCTTTTCCACCCCTGCCTCCTTGCACAGCCGCTTGATGGCCACCACCGCCAGAAGGTTTTCCACCTCCCCCGGCAAGGTGCCAAAGCGATCGGCCAATTCCGCGCCCATCGCATCGATCTCGGCATCATTGGCCAAGCTGCCGATACGCCGATACAGCCCCAACCGCACCGGCAACTCCGCGACATATTTTTCCGGAATCAACACCGGCAGACCGAGCGAGATATTGGGGGTGAAATCCGTCTCCACCTCCCGCTTGCGGCCATGTCTCAGGCCCGCCACGGCATCCTCCAGCATCTGCTGATACAGCTCGATGCCCACCTCCCGAATATGGCCCGACTGTTCATCGCCCAGCAGATTGCCGGCACCGCGAATATCGAGGTCATGGCTCGCCAGGGTGAAGCCAGCGCCCAGATTATCCAGCGTCTGCATCACCTCCATGCGCTTTTGCGCCGCCGGTAACAGCCGATGCGCCGCCGGCCAGGTGAGATAGGCATAGCCGCGCTGCTTGCCCCGCCCCACCCGGCCGCGCAGCTGATAGAGCTGGGCCAGGCCAAACATATCGGCGCGATGGATCAGCAGCGTGTTCACCGCCGGCATATCCAGCCCCGATTCCACGATATTGGTGGAGAGCAAAATGTCATGCTTGGCATCGCCAAACTCGGTCATCACCCGCTCCAACTCGACGGGCGTCAGCCTGCCATGCGCCTCGATGATCCGCGCCTCCGGCACAATCTCCCGCAACCGTTCTGAGACTTTGGGCATATCCTCCAGCCGCGGCACCACACAGAAAATCTGCCCGCCGCGGAACCGCTCCCGCTGTACCGCCTCGCGCAGCACCACCGGGTCCCAGGGCATGATGAGGGTGCGCACCGCCAGCCTATCCGTCGGTGGCGTGGCGATGATCGACATCTCCCGCACCCCAGTCAGCGCCAATTGCAAGGTGCGCGGAATGGGTGTGGCGGTCAGCGTCAGCACATGCACATCGGTCTTGAGCGATTTCAGCCGCTCCTTATGCGCCACGCCGAAATGCTGCTCCTCATCGACGATCACCAGACCTAACTCGGCAAACTCAATGCTCTTGGCCAGCAGCGCATGGGTGCCGACGACGATATTGATCGTGCCATCGGCAACACCGGCGCGCACCAGCGCCGCCTCCTTGGCCGTGACCATGCGCGAAAGCTGCGCGACCTTGATCGGCAGCCCCTCGAAACGGGCGGAAAAGGTGCGAAAATGCTGGCGTGACAGCAAGGTGGTCGGCACCACCACCGCCACCTGCGTGCCGCCCATGGCCGCCACAAAGGCCGCGCGCAGCGCCACCTCGGTCTTGCCAAAACCCACATCGCCGCAGACCAGCCGGTCCATCGGCCGCCCGGCGGCAAAATCCTCCAGCACATCGGCAATCGCCCGGCTCTGATCCTCGGTCTCCACAAACGGGAAACGGGCGCAGAATTCATCCCAGGCGCCCTCGGGCGGGGCAAAACTATCGGCCTCCCGCGTCCGTCGCTCAGCGGCGACCCGAATAAGCTGCGATGCCATATCGGCAATCTTCTGCTTGGCCTTCGCCTTGCGCGACTGCCAGGACGCCCCGCCCAGCTTATCCAGCGCCACCCCCGCCCCCTCGGAGCCAAAGCGCGAGAGCACCTCGATATTCTCCACCGGCACGAACAGCTTGTCGTCGCCCAAATACAGCATCTTCAGGCAATCATGCGGCGCGCCGGAGACGGTGAGCGTCTCCAGCCCATCATAGCGGCCAATGCCATGATCCTGATGCACCAGCAGGTCACCCACCTCGATGCCCGTGGCATCGGCAATGAACTGGTCCGCCCGTTTTTTGCGCCGGGGCGGCCGGGCAATGCGCTCGCCCAGCAAATCCTGCTCAGCGCAAACCGCCAGATCATCGGTGATGAAGCCGCGCTCCAAACCCAGCAGCGCCACCCCCACCACCCCTGGCGTCAGCCGATGCACCGCATAGGCATCGGTCACGATCTCAGCCGCCACCCGATTCTCGGTCAACATATGGCGCAGCCGCTCGGCTGAGCCGCGCGACCAGGCCGCCACCACATTCTTTCTGCCCCGTGAGGCCTGGGTCTCGGCATGGGCAGCATAGGCGCGAAACACATTTTCGCCCGCCTGGCGCACATCCATGAAAAGCCGGCCCTGGCGGCCGCCCGCATCCACCCCACCCGCCCCCTCGGGCTTGTTGAAGGGGCTGAAAATGGCAAGCTGGCTCTCCTCCAGCATCGCATCCCAGCCCTCGCGGTCGAGATAGAGCCTCCCCGGCGGCGCGGGGCGATAGGGCGTCTCGCCATCGGCAATGCGCGCGGGCAAGCGCCGCGCCTCGTAATGATCGGCGATCATCTCCAGCCGCGCCGTCAGCACATCGCCCGCCTGATGGTCGAGGCTGACAATCGCCCCCTCGCCCAGATGATCCAGCAGGCTTTCCATATGCTCATGGAACAGCCCCGCCCAATGCTCCATGCCCGGGTGCCGCCGCCCGGCGGAGATGGAGACGTAAAGCGGGTCATCCGCCGCCGCCGCGCCGAATAATTCCCGATACCCCTCGCGGAAGCGGGCAATGCCGTCCCGGTCCAAAAACACCTCGCCCACAGGGCGCAGGGTCAGCGCATGGACATTGGCGCCCGAGCGCTGCGTCGCCGGGTCAAAGGCGCGCATGGCGTCGATCTCATCGCCGAACATATCAATGCGGATGGGCTCGCCCTCACCGGCGGGAAACAGGTCAATAATCCCGCCCCGCACCGCATATTCGCCATATTCCATGACGGTGCCGGAGCGGTTGTAGCCATTGGCCTCAAGAAAACCGATGATCGCCGCCGGATCCACCCGCCCGCCGCGCTTGAGTGCGAAGGTGCTGCCGGAAAACACTGCCCTGGGCGGCACTTTCTGCACCAGCGCATTGACGGTGGTGAGCAAAATACGCGGCCTTGTGGGGGCCACCGCCAATTGCGCCAGTGTCGCCACACGCTCGGCCACGATCTCCGGATTGGGCGAAACCCGATCATAAGGCAGGCAATCCCAGGCCGGGAAGCGCAGCACCTCAGCCTCGGGCATGAAGAAGGCCAGCCCCTCCTCCAGCCGGGCCATGCGGCTATCGTCGCGCGCCACATGCACAATGGGCCCGGCAATCTCGGCGCGGCGGGCGCGCAGCAGGGCGGCATCCACCCCCTCCGGCGCGCCATAGATCGTCAGCATGCGCTGGGCATGCCCGCACCAGGCTCGGCGCATTCCGCCGCCATGCGGGACAGCATGGGGCAGGCATGGCTGTCAGGGATGGGCAGGCGCCCGGTCAACCAATCGGTCAGATCGGTGTCCTGGTAGTCCAGCACCGCCTCCAACTCATCCAGCTCCGCCTCGGTAAAGCTTGCGATATGGCGGCTGACAAAGCGGCCCACCATCAGGTCAGCCTCCTTGGTGCCACGGTGATGCGCCCGGAAGATCATCCGGCGGCGGCGAGGGGATAGTTCGGTTTCGGTCATTGGGGTGGCATATAGGCGCGCGTGAACCACCCTGTCAGCACCATCGCCCCGATTCTGGAGGCCCCACTCCAAACCCTGCCCGGCATAGGCCCCAAGCTGGCCGGGCTGCTGGAGCAGGCGGTGGGCGGCAAACGCGTGCTCGACCTGCTGCTGCATCTGCCCGAGCGTTTCGCCGAGCGGGTGCGGATCGAAAAGCCCGAGGAGGCCCCCGCCGACCGCGACTCGGTCTTCCCCGTGCTGGCCGAATCCCACCGCGCCGTGCGCTCCGCCAAGGGTGCGCGCTATGTCGAGGTGCGCGCCCTCTCGGGCGATGCCCGGGTGGTGCTGCGCTTCATGAACGCCACCCTGCCCTGGATCGAGGGCAAATTGCCCCGCGCAGAACCCCGCTTCATCTGCGGCCGGGTGCGGCCCGAGGGCGATGGTTTTTCGGTGATGAACCCCGAAGTGGCGCGCGACGCCGCGCAATTGCCCGAGCGTGAGGCCATCTGGCCGCTGGTGGCTGGGCTGCATCGCGGCCATGTCGCCCGCGGCCTCGCCGCCGCCCTCGCCGTGCTGCCCGATTGCCCCGAATGGGCCGACCCGCCCTTGGTGGCGCGCGAGACTTGGCCGCCCTTCGCCGCCGCCCTGCGCAGCGCCCAGGCCGAGGCCACCCCCGCCCCCCGCGCCCGCCTCGCCTATGATGAACAACTCGCCGGCCAGATCGCCCTCGCTTTGGTGCGAAGGCGCGAGCGGCAAAAACCCGGCCGCGCCCTGCTGGGCAACGGCGAAAAACGCACCGCCGCCCTGGCCGCCTTCGGCCATACCCCCACCCCGAGCCAAACCGCCGCCCTGGCTGAAATCGATGCCGACCTCGCCGCCCCCCACCGCATGCTGCGCCTGCTGCAGGGCGATGTCGGCTCGGGCAAAACCCTCGTCGCCCTGCTGGCCATGCTGCGCGCGGTGGAGGCCGGCACCCAGGCAGCACTCATGGTCCCCACCGAGCTTCTCGCCAGGCAGCATCTGCGCACGCTGGAACGGCTTTGCCGCCCCGCCGGCGTGCGGGTGGCCCTGCTCTCGGGCAGCCTCAAGGCTGCGGAACGGCGGCAGGTGCTGGCGGGCCTCGCCGATGGCGCCATCGCCATCGCCATCGGCACCCATGCCCTCTTCCAGCAGGGCGTGGTGTTCCGCGATCTCGGCCTCGCCGTGGTCGATGAACAGCACCGCTTCGGCGTCGAACAACGCCTCACCCTGGCCAGCAAAGGCGAGGCGACCGACCTTTTGGTGATGACCGCCACCCCCATCCCCCGCACCCTCCTCCTCACCCATTGGGGCGAAATGGCGGTCAGCCGCATCACCGGCAAACCGGCCGGCCGGCAGCCGATCACAACCACGAAACATAGTTTGGAAAAACTGGATGAGGTGATCGAGGCAATCGGTCGCGCTCTAGGTCGCGGAGAACAGATTTATTGGGTTTGCCCCCACGTCGAAGTCAGCCTTCAAAAGCCTTATTCGCGAGGCGCAGACGCCGCTAAGCTTGCCGCCGCTGAACTACGCTTCACTGTTTTGAAGGAAAAATTCGGAAAATCCGTAACATTGGCGCATGGCCAGATGGATGTAGAGACCAGAGAAAAGGCGCTATCCGCATTTTCGTCTGGTACTGCGAGAATACTCGTTGCAACCACCGTGATCGAAGTCGGTGTCGATGTGCCAACGGCTACTGTGATGATAATCGAGAACGCAGAAGAATTCGGACTGGCGCAGCTCCATCAGCTGCGAGGTCGCGTCGGGAGGGGCCCACAGCAAAGTTACTGCTTATTGCTTTATGCCCCGTCAAACCGACAGATGATGGTAAAGCGATTTAATCTGTTGCGCAGCACTGAAGACGGCTTTGTCATCGCTGATGAAGATTTTCGATTGCGAGGCCCCGGCGAGGCCCTGGGCACCCGCCAATCCGGCCACGAGATGGCCCGCCTGCCCCTCGATGACGCCGCCGCCCAGGACCGCCTGGTGGCCATAGCCCATGCCGATGCCGAAGCGCTGCTGACCCGCGACCCTGCCCTGAGCACCCCCCGGGGCCAGGCCGCCCGCCTGCTGCTGCGCCTATTTGGCAAAGATGCAGCCATGGCCACGCTGGGCGCGGGCTGATACTTGAAATCCAACCGCCGCGGGATATTTTCCGCCCGGCGAGAACAGAGCCGGGAAATTCCGTGACCGCATTGATCGAGATCGACCGTCTGACCAAATCCTTCGGCAGCTTCACCGCTGTCGATGATGTCAGCTTTTCCGTCGCCCGTGGCGAGGTTGTGGGCTTCCTCGGCCCCAATGGCGCCGGCAAATCCACCACCATGCGCATGCTGGCCGGCTTCATGGCCCCCAGCGCCGGCACCGCACGCATTTGCGGCGCCGATGTGGTGGATGAGCCGGTCAAGGCCAAGCGCGCTTTGGGCTTCCTGCCCGAGGGCGCGCCCACCTACCCAGAAATGTCCGTCGCCGGTTTTCTCGGCTTCGCCGGCCGAGTCCGTGGCTTTCGCGGCGCTGAACTCTCCCGCAGGGTGGGCCGCGCCATGGAACGCACCCAGCTCGAAGGCGTTCGCCTGCAACCCATCGAAACCCTCTCCAAAGGCTTCAAGCGCCGCGTCGGCCTCGCCCAGGCGCTGCTGCATGAGCCCCCCGTGCTGGTGCTCGACGAGCCGACTGACGGCCTGGACCCCAACCAAAAACACGAGGTCCGCAGCCTGATCCGCGAGATGGCGCCGGACAAGGCCATCATCATCTCCACCCATATCCTTGAGGAGGTGGGCGCCGTCTGCACCCGCGCCATCATCATCGCCCGGGGCCGGGTGGTGGTGGATGCGCCCCCCTCGGTGCTCGAAGAATCCGGCCGCAGCCTCGAAGACGTGTTCCGCAGCCTCACCACCGGAGAAGCGGCATGATCACCATCGCCCGCCGCGAACTCGCGGCCTATTTCGCCACCCCGGTGGCCTATGTCTTCATCGTGATCTTTCTGGTCATGGCCGGGGCGCTCACCTTCACGCTGGGCAATTTCTTTGCCCGCGGCCAGGCCGATCTGAACCCCTTCTTCTCCTTCGTGCCCTGGCTCTTCCTCTTCCTGGTACCCGCACTCACCATGCGGCTCTGGGCCGAGGAGCGTCGGCTGGGCACCATCGAACTCCTGCTCACCCTGCCAATCGCGCAATGGGAGGCGGTGCTGGGCAAATTCCTCGCCGCCTGGGCATTTTGCGGCATTGCCCTCGCCCTCACCTTCCCGCTCTGGCTCACGGTGAATTATCTCGGCGAGCCCGATAATGGCGTCATCCTGGCCGGCTATGTCGGCTGCATGATGGTGGCCGGCGCCTATCTCGCCCTCGGTGCGGCGATTTCGGCGCTGACCAAGAACCAGGTCGTGGCCTTCGTCATCGCCGTGGCCGCCTGCTTCATCTTTGCCGCCGCCGGCTCGCCGGTCGTCACCAGCTTTCTCTCCGCCAACCTGCCGCAATTGGCCGAAATCTCCCGCGCGCTGTCGGTGGCGGACCGCTTCCAGGGCTTCACCCGGGGCGTGGTCTCCGCCCGCGATATCATCTTCTTCGCCAGCTTCATCGGCTTCTGGCTCTTTGTGAACAACCTGGTGCTCGACCACCGGAAGGCGGATTGACCCCCATGCCAGACCCCACTCGTCCCCCCGCACGCCCCCCCGCACGCCCCGGGGCGCGCACCCTCTGGTTCTCCGCCGCCGGCCTTCTCGCCGCCGCCGCCCTGGCGCTGGGCCTCAATATGCTGGCCGAGCGCTTCGCCACCCATCTGCGGGTCGATCTCACCCAGGCCCGGCTCTACACCCTGTCCGATGGCACCCGCCAAGTGCTCGCAGCCCTGCGCGAGCCCGTCACCCTGAGGCTCTACTACTCCCGCCGCCTCGGCGCCGAGGTGCCGGCCTATGGCGCCTATGCCGAGCGGGTGCGCGATATGCTGGGCGAATATGTCGCCGCCAGCGGGGGCAAGCTGCGCCTCGAACAACTCGACCCCGAGCCCTTCTCGGATACGGAGGACCGCGCCACCGCGCTGGGCCTGCAGGCCGTGCCGCTGGACCAGGCCGGCGAGCAGGTGTTTTTCGGCCTCGCCGCCAGCAATATGGCCGATGAGGAACGCACCATCCCCTTCTTCCAGCCGGAGCGCGAACGCTTCCTGGAACTCGATCTCACCCGCCTCATCTACGACCTCTCCTCCCCCACCCGCCCGGTGGTGGGCGTGCTGACCGCCCTGCCGCTGAATGGTGACCCGCGGGCGATGATGATGCGCCAGCCGCAACTCGCCCAGCCGCAGGTGGTGATGACCCAGCTGCGCCAATTCACCACCCTGCGCGACATCGCCCCCGATACCCAGGTGATCGACCCCGATATCCGGGTGCTCATGCTGGTCCACCCGCAAAACCTGCCCCAGACCACGCTCTACGCCATCGACCAATTCGTCATGCGCGGCGGCCGCCTGCTTGCGATGCTCGACCCGCATAGCGAAATGCAGGCCGCCCGCGCCCCCGGCGGCCCCGGCGCGCCCCCGCCCGCGACATCCTCCAACCTCGACCGCCTGCTCCATGCCTGGGGTGTGGAAACGGTGAGCGACCAGGTGGTGCTGGATCTGCGCGGCGCCTGGCGCGTGCGCGCCGGGCAGAATGACCGGGTGCAGGCGGTGGATTACGTCGCCTGGTTCGCCATGCAGGGCGATAGCCTGAACCGCAATGAGCCGGTCACCGCCCAGCTCGAACAGGTCAGCCTGGGCAGCGCCGGCCTCATCCGCCCCCGCCCCGGCGCCGCCATCGAATTCACCCCGCTGCTCACCAGCTCCGCCCAATCCATGCTGATGGACGCGACCCGGGTGCGGGTGGAACCCAACCCCACCCGCATCCTGGCCGATTTCCGCGCCGAAGGTCAGCGCCACGTCATCGCCGCCCGGCTGCGCGGCGCCCTGCGCAGCGCCTTCCCCGATGGCCCGCCCGCCCTGGAAGAGGGCCAGGAGCGCGCGGCCGACATGCCCGCCCACAAAACCGCCAGCGACGACATCGCCAACCTCGTGGTGATCAACGACACCGATATTTTGGATGACCGTTTCTGGGTCCGTGTCGAAAACTTCTTCGGCCAGCCCATGGCGACCCCCTTCGCCGGCAATGGCAGCTTCATCGTCAATATCGCCGAGCAATTGGGCGGCTCCGATGCGCTGATCGGCCTGCGCAGCCGCGGCGAATCGCTGCGCCCGTTTGAGGTGGTGGACGCCATTCGCCGCACCGCCGATGCGCAATACCGCCAAACCGAACGCGGCCTGCAGGAGCGGCTGGAGGCCACCGAAAGGCGCCTGCGCGAACTCCGCCAGGGCAGCACGGCGCCCGCCGGCGAGCGCAGCCAGAGCCTGATCACCCCCGAACAGCGCGCCGAGATCGACCGTGCCCGCGAGGAGATTGCCAATACCCGCCGCCAATTGCGCTCGGTGCAATTGGAACTGCGCCGCGATATCGAAGCGCTGGAAACCAACCTGCGCATCATCAACATCGCCCTGGTGCCGCTGCTGATCACCGGCCTCGCCATCGGCCTGGCCCTTTTGCGGGCGCGGCGCCGGTCGGCGGCACGGGCATGAGGCGGCGCGGCCTGCTGCTGCTGGGCGGAAGTGCTGCCGCCAGCATTGGCGCAGCCCTCTATCTCGCCCCCCGCCCGGACAACACGGCAGCCCCCGGTGCCGGCATGCTCGCCTTCCCCGGCCTCGCCGCCCGCCTGCCACAGGCGGCGCTGCTGGAAATCCGCCGCCATGACGCCACCCTGCTGGTGCGCCGCGATGGCGAGCGCTGGCTGCTGCCCGACCGCAACAACTACCCCATCCGCGAGGCAAAGCTGCGCGAATTGCTCACCGGCCTCAGTGAACTTCGCCTCATGGAACCCCGCGGCAGCGACCCGGCCAATCTCGCCCGGCTGGGGGTGGATGACCCGCAAACCCCCGGCAGCACCGCCAGCCATCTGCGCCTGCTCGACGCCCAGGGCGCGCCGATTATCTCGGTCACCCTCGGCCGCCGCCGCGTCCGCACCCAGGGCAATATCCCCGAAACCATCTATATCCGCCGCGCGGGCGATGCCGAGGCCTGGGCCGCCGAGGGCCGCATCCCGCTCGATGGCGATGCCGCCGCCTGGATGGAGCGCGATGTGGCGAATTTCCCCGCCGAGCGCCTGCTGCGCGCCGCCATCAACCGCCTGGGCGCCGAGCCCCTCACCCTGGCCCGCGCCGCCCCCGGCGCGCCACTGCTGCTGACCACCCCGCCCGACGCCGCCACGCCGAATCCCGGCGCGCTCGATGAAGTGGCCCGCGGCCTCGAATACCTCACCTTCATCGATGCGCTGCCCGAGGCGCAGAACCACGGCACGCCCCTGGGCGAAGCACGTTTCGAACTCACCGGCGGCCTCACCATCCAAATCCGCTGCAGCCGCCTCGACCAATTCCTCTTCATCCGCCTCACCGCCGAAGGCCCAGAGGCGCAAAGCCTGAACGCCCGCTGGCAAGGCTGGGCCTACCAGGTAGGCATCTGGAAAGAAAAAGCCTTCCTGCCCACGCTGGAAGAACTGACCCAAAGCCCATGACCGGCCGCGAATTCCCCACCCGCCCCTGGGTGGGCATCGGCACGATCATTTTTCGCGGTGAGGCGGTGCTGCTGGCCCGCCGCGGCAAGCCGCCCCGCCTGGGCAGTTGGTCACTGCCCGGCGGTGCGCAACATCTGGGCGAGGGCGCCGAGGCCTGCGCCCGCCGCGAACTCTTGGAAGAAACCGGGATAGAGGCCGGCCCCCTCCTCCTGGCCGATGTGATCGATTCCGTCAGCCTCGATGAGCAGGGCCAGGTGCGCTACCACTACACCATCATCGATTATTGCGGCCATTGGTCAGCCGGCGAGGCCCGCCCCGGCGATGACGTGGCCGAAACCGCCTGGGCGCTGCCCGATGAATTGTCGGCCTATGCCCTGACCCGCGAGGCGATGGCCGTCATCGCCAAGGCCCGCAGGATTCTCGCCGCCTAGCGAGAACTGAACAGTGCTGATGGCAGGAAAAAAGAGCGAAAGGGCTTTGCCCTTTCGCGCTCTCCCAGCAGGGTCGACATGTATGTCGACCCTGCTGGGGTGCTCGAGGGGCAAAGCCCCTCGATCTTGTCCTCCCCCCCCTCGCTACTCGTCTTTCCACAGCCGGTTAGACCAAGCTGCGTTTTCGGCGTATCCGCGAAAACCTATCACGCCAGAACCCGCTGGATCGCAGCCCAGGCTTGGGCCATGCTGCGCCCATGATGATCAACCGCCGCACCCTTCTCGCCACCCCCGCCCTGCTGGCCTTACCCGCCCATGCCCAACCCATCGCCGGCGGCCGCCCGGTGCGCCTCGTGGTGCCCTTCCCGCCCGGCGGCGCGGTGGATTTGCTCGGCCGGCTGCTGGCAGAGCGCCTCGCCCCCGCCCTGGGGCAGAATGTGGTGGTGGAAAACCGCGGCGGCGCCGGCGGCATCCTCGGCGCCGATGCCGTGGCCAAGGGCGACAAGGATGGCACCATGCTGGGGCTGATCGGCGTGACCACCCTGGCCGCCTTCCCCTTCATGACCAACCGCCTGCCCTTCGACCCGGTGCGTGACCTCGCCCCGGTCAGCCAGATCACCGATGGTGCGCTGCTCTGCGTCGTCAATGCCGAGATCGCCCGGCGACATGGCTGGACGGATTTCCGCAGCATGCTCCTCTGGTCACGCGCCAATCCGGAAAAGGTGCGCATGGGCTCCTCCGGCAGCGGCACCTCAAGCCATCTCAATATCGAGGCGATCAACCGCGCTGCCCAGGCGCAGATTCTGCACGTGCCCTATCGCGGCGGCGGCCCTGCCATCAATGATCTGCTGGCCGGCAATATCGAGATGATGTTCGACGTCATGCCCGCCCTGATGCCGCATGTCGAAAGCGGCCGCTTCCTGGCCTTCGCCGTCTCCTCCAACGCCACCCTGCCCTTCCTGCCGAATGTGCCGGGCATGGCCGCCTTCGCCGATCTCGGCCTGGGCCGCCACAATGTGGTCACCTGGAACGCCATCATGGCCCCCGCCGGCGTGCCGGAAGCCACCATCACCCGGCTGCACCAGGCCATAGGCCAGGTGGCAGCCGACCCCGCCTTCGTGCAGCGCCTGCAACCGCTGGGCTATGGCACCGTGGTCAGCCGCGCCCCGGCCGATCTCGCAGCCCTCATCCAGGCCGAGCGCCCCTTCTGGCAGAATTTGGTGGAAATTTCCGGCGCAAGGCTGGATTGAATTCAGCCCCGCCGGCGCAGCACCAGCGTGGTCCAGGGCCCCACATCAATCCGCCGCTCCAGCACCATCCCCTGCCGCCGATGCGCCGCCAGCACCATCCGCGCCTGGGTTCCGAGCAGCCCGGCCAAAATCGCCGTCCCCCCCGGTGCCAGCGCGCCCGCCATATCCCGCGCCATGGCGCAAAGCGGCCGGGCGAGAATATTGGCAAAGACCAGATCATAAGGCCCATCGGTCTTCACCCGATGATGCCGCCAGCCATCCGCCAGCCGCGCGCTCAGCAGGTTCCGCAAGCCGTTCATCACCCCATTCTGCGCCGCAATCCGCACCGACCATGGTTCGATATCGGTCGCCAGCACCGGCCGATGCAGCCATTTCGCCGCCGCCATGGCCAAAATGGCCGAGCCACAGCCCAAATCCAAAATCCGCCGCGGCCTTCGATGGGCCATGCCCTCAAACGCCATCAGGCAACCCCGGGTGGAGTTATGCTCGCCACTGCCAAAAGCCAGCCCGGCATCCAGCACCAGCACATGGCGCTCATAATCCCGCCGATTGGCCACATGGGTGGGGCGAATAAGAAACCGCCCGCCAATCGGCTGCTCGGGAAAGCTCTGCACCGTGCGCGCCAGCCAGCCCTCGGCCTCCACCGGCGCATGCTCCGCCACCGCCTCATGGCCCGACACCAGCGCCGCCAGCGCGAGCGCCGCCGTCAGCGCCCCCTGATCAGCCGATTGCGGCCGCACCGCCTCCAGCCGCCAGGTCTCACCCGGCTCCTCGCGGAAATAGCCCACTGAAGTCGCCACCGATTGCAGCGCCGCCTCATAGACGGGCACCGCCTCATCCGGCAGGCCGCTCAGGGTGATGGTCTCCAGGATTTCGGCCCGACGCTTCACGATTTTGCTTCCACAAACCGGTCCAACACCTTCTTCAACCCCGCCTTCTCAAAGGAAATTTCCAGCTTCTCACCCTCCACGCCAATAATCCGCCCATAGCCGAATTTCTGGTGGAACACCCGCCCCCCCAGCGCGAAGCCCCCCGGCTTGGCCGGCCGCGCCTGCACCTCCCAGGCGCCGGTATCGATCACCTTCGGCCGGGTGGAAATCGGAAAGGCACCACCAAAAGCCGGCGCCGCCCGCGCGGCGCCGGCACTGCCCTCGCGCGTCACAAACTCCGCCGGCAATTCATCGAGAAACCGCGAGGGGATGGAACTGGTCCAACTGCCATAAATCTGCCGATTGGCGGCATGGCTGATGATCGCATGTTTGCGCGCCCGGGTGATGCCGACATAGGCCAGCCGCCGCTCCTCCTCCAAGCCCTTGCCGCCGGCATCATCCAGCGCGCGCTGATGCGGAAACAGCCCCTCCTCCCAACCCGGCAGGAAGACCATGTCGAATTCCAGCCCCTTGGCCGCATGCAGCGTCATCAGCGAGAGCCTCTCACCCGCCGCATTCTCATCATTCTCCATCACCAGGGCGACATGTTCCAAAAACCCCTGCAGCGACGGGTAATCACCCATCGCCCGCAGCAATTCCTTCAGATTGTCCAACCGCCCCGGCGCCTCGGGCGAGCGGTCCTGCTTCCACATCTCGGTATAGCCGCTCTCATCGAGCATGGTGGCGGCCACCACCACATGCCCCTCGCCATCCAACCCGGCGCGCCAGCGGGAAAACCCCTCCATCAATTCGCGCAAGGCCGCTCTCGGGCGCGGGCGCAGCCCATCCGTCTCGCAGAGCAGGCTGGCCGCCACGCTCATCGGCACCCGCTTCTCCCGCGCCATGGCCTGCATGTCGCGAATCGCCGTATCCCCCAGGCCGCGCTTGGGCTGATTGACGATGCGCTCAAAGGCCAGGTCATCCGCCGGCTGGGCGATGATGCGCAAATACGCCATCGCATCGCGGATTTCCGCCCGCTCATAGAATTTCGCCCCCCCCACCACGCGATAGGGCAGGCCGAGCGTGATCAGGCGCTCCTCAAAAGCCCGGGTCTGAAACCCGGCGCGGACCAGAATCGCCACCTCGGAGAGATTCTGCCCGGCACGCCGCGCCGCCTCAATCCGCTCGCCCACCGCGCGCGCCTCCTCCTGGCTGTCCCACAGCGAGAGCACCCGCACCGTCTCACCGGCAGCATCGCTGCGCCCAGCGCGCAGCGTCTTGCCCAGCCTTCCCTCATTATGCGCGATCAACCCGGCGGCCGCCCCCAGAATCGGCACGGTGGAGCGGTAATTGCTCTCCAGCCGCACCGTCTTCGCCCCCGGAAAATCCCGCTCAAACCGCAGGATGTTCTCAATCTCCGCCCCCCGCCAGGAATAGATCGACTGATCATCATCCCCCACGCAGCAAATATTTTTCGAGGATTGCGCCAGCAACCGCAGCCATAAATACTGCACGGTATTGGTGTCCTGATACTCGTCCACCAAAATATACCGAAACAGCCGATGATATTGCGCCAAAATTTGCTCGTCAGTGCGGAGAATTTCCGTCACCAACAGCAGCAAATCGCCAAAATCCACGGCGTTGAGCTGACGCAAGCGCGCCTGATAATTGGCATAAAACTCCATCGCCCGATTATTGGCGAAATCAGTGTCCTCCGCCGGGGTCACCCGTTCGGGCGTCAGGCCGCGATCCTTCCAGCGCTGGATGATCGCCATCAAATTGTTCAGCGGCCAGCGCTTGGTATCCAGCCCCCCCGCCTCGCACACCTGCTTCAACAACCGATTCTGGTCATCGGTGTCCAGAATGGTGAAATCCGAGCGCAGCCCCGCCGCCTCGGCGTGCCGGCGCAACATCCGCGCACACAACGCGTGAAACGTCCCCAGCCACAGCCCCTCAGCCGGCTGGCCCAGAATCGCACTCACCCGCTCGCGCATCTCGCGCGCCGCCTTATTGGTGAAGGTCACCGCCAGCACCTGCCAGGGCTGGGCGCGGCCGGTCATCAGAATATGGGCGAAGCGGGTGGTCAGCACCCGCGTCTTGCCGGTGCCAGCCCCGGCCAGGACCAGCAGGGGCCCATCCACCGCCTCCACAGCCTCGCGCTGCTCGGGGTTGAGACGGGAGAGATATTCGGGGGGGAGAGGTGCGGAGATCACACCCCAGTCTATAGTCCACCCACAAAAGGGAACAAAGCTTGCACGCCATCCGTCCATTTCTGGAGGCCTGCGCCCGGCAGGGGGCGCGCATTCTGGCCATCAGCATTTTCATCGGCCTGGCCGTGCCGCCGCTGGCCGGGCTGTTCCGCGATGTGGTGACCATCACGGTGGCCGGCCTGATGACGTTGGTGCTGCTGCGGGTGGATTTCTCCCAGGTGCTGGCCTGGCTGCGCCGGCCATTGCTGATCGCCGCCCTGCTGGCCTGGCTGCTGCTGGGCTGCCCCATCCTGGCCTATGCCGCAGCCTCCTTCCTGCCGATCAGCCCGGGCTTCGCCGCGGGCCTCGTGGTGCTGGCCACCGGCTGCGCCGCCACCTCCAGCCCCGCCTTCGCCCGGCTGGTGGGGTTGGATGGCGATGTCGCCTTCGTGGTCTCCATCCTCTCCACCTTCCTCGTGCCCTTCACCGCGCCACCCATGGCGCTGGGGCTGATGAATATCGACCTCGCCCTCAGCCTGGGCGGGCTGATGACGCGCCTCGCCCTGCTGGTGGGGCTGCCCATGGCGCTGTCACTGGTGCTGCGGCGGATCATCCCAGCCCCCGCCCTGGCGCGCGAAGCCCGGGCGATTGATGGCATGGTGGTGCTGCTCGTCGCCGCCTATGGCGTGGGGGTAATGGATGGCGTGCTGGCGCTGTTCATGGCCTCGCCGCTGCATGTGCTGAGCGGCGTGGCCCTGGCCTTCGGCGGCTGCCTCGGGCTCAACCTCGCCACCGCACTGGCATTTTCCGCCGCCGGCCCACGGCTGTCGCTGGCCGCCGGCCTGCTCTCCGGCAATCGCAACATGGCGCTCTACCTCGCCGTTCTGCCGCAGGAGACGGCACCGGATATCCTGCTCTTCCTCACCCTCTGCCAATTCCCGCTCTTTCTCTCCCCCTTCCTGCTGGGCCCGGTGTATCGGCGGCTGCGCCGTGGCTGATTTTTCCCATGAAACCGCCGCCGGCGGCCGGGTGGCAGGGGTGGATGAGGCCGGGCGCGGCCCCCTGGCCGGCCCCGTCATGGCCGCCGCCGTGGTCTTCCCCCAGGGCGTGCCCGCGCCCCTGGCCGCCCTGCTCGATGACAGCAAAGCGCTCTCCCCCCGACAACGCGAGCAGGCCTTCGCCGCCCTGGTTGCGGCACGGGCTTCCGGCATCGCCGAATATGCCGTGGCCGCCGCCTCGGCCCGCGAGATCGGCCGGCTGAATATTCTGGGCGCCACCCACCTCGCCATGCGCCGCGCCATACTGCGCCTGCCATCGCCGCCCGATCTGGCGCTGATCGACGGCAACCGCCCCCCCGCCCAGGCCCCCTGCGCCACGGCCTGCCTGGAGGGCGGCGATGGCCTTTCACTCTCCATCGCCGCCGCCTCCATCCTGGCCAAGGTGCTGCGCGACAGGGCGATGACACGGCTGGATGCGCGCTGGCCCGGCTATGGCTTCGCCCGCCATATGGGCTACCCCACGGCGGCGCATCGCGCAGCCCTGGCCCAACTCGGCCCCAGCCCGCATCACCGCCGCGGCTTCGCCCCGGTCGATGCCGCCTGGCAGGCCCTGGCCGGGCACGCGCCATGATCGCCGCCCTGCAATCCTGCCTGCATGACCTCTCGGCCCTCGGCCCGGGCGGCGTTCTGGCCCTGGTCTCGGCGCTGTTCCTGGCCGGGCTGGCCGGCGGCGCCACGCATTGCGCGGCCATGTGCGCCCCCTTCGTGCTGGCGCAGCTGCGCCCCGATAATGCCGGCGGCGCCATGCTGCAAAGGCTGAGCGGCGCGGCGCTGCTGCCCTATCACGCCGGCCGCATGCTGGGTTACGCCACCCTGGGCGCCCTGGCCGGGGCAGGGGCCGGGCTGTTCAGCCAGATCACCGGCTTGCGCTGGCTGCTGGCGCTGCTGCTGGCGGCCGCAGCCCTGCTGATGGCCGCACAGGCGGCGGAAAGACTGGGTTTGGCGCGGCTGCACTTGCCGGCCCTTGCCCTGCCGGCAGCACTCAAAACCCCGCTGCACCGCCTGCTGACAAAACCCGGCGGCAGAAGCGGCTTCGCGCTGGGGGTGCTGCTCTCCGCCCTGCCCTGCGGCCTGCTTTACGCCGCGCTGGCGGCCGCCGCCGCCTCAGGCTCGGCCCTGGGCGGCGCCTTGGGCATGGCGGGTTTCGTGGCAGGCACCATCCCCGGGCTGGTGGGCGTGGCGCTGCTGGGCAAACTCTTCGCCCGCGCCGGCGGCCCCACCCTGCGGCGCTGGGGTGCGGCACTCTTCGCGCTCAACGCGCTCGTGCTGGGCGCGATGGCCGCCCGAATGGTCAGTTGACCTCCACCAGATCGCGATAGGCATGCCAACTGGCATGGCCAATCAACGGCATGGCAACAACCAGCCCCAAAAAGAACGGCACCAACGCCAGCCCGGTGAACAGCACAATCAACCCGGCCCAAAGCGCCATGGCGCGCGGATTTTCCCGCACCGCCCGCAGCGAAACACTCACCGCCTCCAGCACGCTCACATCACGGTCCACCAACATGGGAATGGAAATGACCGAGACCGCAAAACTCCCCGCCGCCAGCAGCGCACCAAAGCCGGTGCCCATGATGAAAAACGGCAAAAACGCCTCGGATTGCAGCATCCGCAGCGGCAATTCCGCCAGGCTGGGCGCGAAATTCAGCCCAAAAAACAGCGCAAACAGCAGCCCCGCAATGCGCACCCACACGAGGTTGATCAACAGCAGCACCACGCCCATCAGCGCAATCTGCCCGCCATTGCGATGAAACCCCGCCATGGCCTCGTCCAGCCTGGTGTCCAGCCCCTGCTCCCGCCGCCGACTGACCTCATAAAGCCCCGCCGCCGCCAGCGGCGCCAGCATGAAAAACCCCGCCACCGCCGGCAAAATCGCCCAGGCCAGGCCCAGTTGCAGCATCACCCAAGCCAGGACCCAACCCAACACCGCCAATGCGCCACCATAAACCAGCCCCACACTCTTCTGCGCCATCAAATCCTGCCAACCCAAGGTGAGCCACACCCAAGGCCGGTCCGTCGCCACCTGACGCAGGCGGATGCGCGCTCTGGTCTGGGCCGGGTTGGTGCTGTCTGAGGGCATCGGCGGTCTCCGCATAGGAATGTGAGAATACAGCCCACGCGCCGGGTTGAATTTGACCTGTGTCAAAGACGCGCCCGCGCGGATGCCTTTCCATGCATGTCAGTATTGGAGGGCCTGGAATGCCGGCGCGCAGCGAGATCGATTATGTGGAGGCCCCCATTCGCGCCTTCGCCATCGCCACCATCTTCTGGGGCGTGGTGGGCTTCCTGATGGGGGTGATCATCGCCTCGCAACTCGCCTGGCCGCTGCTCAATCTCGACCTGGAATGGACGAGCTTCGGCCGCCTACGCCCGGTGCACACCTCGGCGGTGATCTTCGCCTTTGGCGGCAATGCGCTGCTCGGCACCTCGCTCTACATCGTGCAGCGCACCTGCCGGGCCCGGCTCTTCGGCGGCAATAACATGGGCTGGTTCCTCTTCTTCGGCTACCAGTTCTTCATCATCACCGCGGCACTCGGCTATGTGCTGGGCGTCACCCAGGGCAAGGAATATGCCGAGCCCGAATGGTATGTGGACCTCTGGCTCACCCTGGTCTGGGTGCTCTATCTGGCTGCCTTCGCCGGCACGCTGATCAAGCGCGAGGAGCCACATATCTATGTGGCCAACTGGTTCTTCTTAGCCTTCATCATCACGGTGGCCATGCTGCACATCGTGAACAACCTCGCCCTGCCGGTGGGCGGGGGCTCCTCGCATTCCTACGGCCTGGCCGCAGGGGTGCAGAACGCCATGATCCAATGGTGGTACGGCCATAACGCGGTCGGCTTCTTCCTCACCGCCGGCTTCCTGGGAATGATGTACTACTTCATCCCCAAACAGGCGAACCGCCCGGTCTATTCCTACCGCCTGTCCATCGTGCATTTCTGGTCACTGATTTTCCTCTACATCTGGGCCGGCCCCCACCACCTCTTCTACACAGCGCTCCCCGACTGGGCGCAGACGCTGGGCATGGTGTTCTCGGTGATGCTCTGGATGCCCAGCTGGGGCGGCATGATCAACGGCATCATGACCCTCTCCGGCGCCTGGGACAAATTGCGCACCGACCCTGGCCTGCGCTTCTCCGTCACCGCCGTGGGCTTTTACGGCATGAGCACCTTCGAGGGGCCGGTGATGTCCATCCGCGCCGTCAATTCGCTCAGCCACTACACCGATTGGACCATCGGCCATGTCCATTCCGGCGCCATGGGCTGGGTGGGCTTCATCACCTTCGGCGCGCTCTACTGGCTCTTCCCGGTGCTGTGGAAAAAGCCCCGGCTCTATTCCGAAAAGCTCGTCGCCTGGCATTTCTGGATCGCGACGCTGGGCATCGTTCTCTACATCACCGCCATGTGGGTGAGCGGCATCATGCAGGGGCTGATGTGGCGCGCCTTCGACGACAACGGCTTCCTGCAATACAGCTTCGTCGAAACCGTCGCCGCCATGCACCCCTATTACGTCATCCGCTGGCTGGGCGGCGTGCTCTACCTCACCGGCGCGCTGATCATGGCCTTCAACCTGTGGAAGACCGTCACCGAGGTGGAAGCCAGCCAGCCCACCACCCTGCCCGCCCACGCCGCCGCCGCAGAATAGGGGCCCCAAAATGTTCAAGAAATTCTCCCACGGCCCCATCGAGCGCAATGTCCTGCTGCTCGGCGTCCTCACCCTCATCACCGTCTCCCTCGGCGGCCTCGCCCAGATCGTCCCCCTCTTCACCATCGAAACCACCATCGAGCGCGTGGCCGGCATCCGCCCCTATACCCCGCTCGAACTCATGGGCCGCGACATCTATGTCCGCGAGGGCTGTTACGCCTGCCACAGCCAAATGATCCGCCCCTTCCGCGACGAGGCCGAGCGCTACGGCCACTACTCCCTCGCCGCCGAAAGCATTTATGACCGCCCTTTCCAATGGGGCAGCAAACGCACGGGGCCAGACCTCGCCCGCGTCGGCGGCCGCTATTCGGATGATTGGCAGGCCGCCCATCTGCGCAGCCCCCGCGCCCTGGTGCCCGATAGCATCATGCC
The DNA here is from genome assembly GCF_040399605.1 of Rhodovarius sp. NCBI lineage: Bacteria > Pseudomonadati > Pseudomonadota > Alphaproteobacteria > Acetobacterales > Roseomonadaceae > Rhodovarius > Rhodovarius sp. Next base: position 29,134 of record NZ_JBBARU010000022.1, read on the forward strand.
GCCCTACGCCTTCCTCGACCGCCCGCTCAACACCACCCATGTCGCGGCCTCCTTGCGCACGCAACAAAGACTCGGCGTACCCTATGGCGATGAGCACATCACCCAGGCCATGGCCGATCTGCGCACCCAGGCCAACCCCGATGCCGACCCCACCGAATTCAACCGCCGCTACCCCGCCGCCCGCCAAGGCGTCTTCGACGGCAACCCCAGCCAGGTCACCGAAATGGACGCCCTCATCGCCTATCTGCAAATGCTCGGCACCTTGGTGCAGTTCCGCGACGTCACCCCCGAACAACTCCGCCAGCAGTGAGAACCGCCATGAATATCGCGCAATATCAATGGCTTTTCTCCACGTTATGGGTGAGCTGGTTCTTCATTCTCTTCACCGCAATCCTGGTCTGGGTACTGCGCCCCTCGCGCCGCCACACCCTGCAGCAACACGCCCAAATCCCCCTCCGCGACGAGGCTTAAAGCCATGGCCCAGATCGAAAAAGACAGCGTCTCCGGCACCGATACCACCGGCCATGAATGGGATGGCCTGCGCGAACTCAACACGCCCCTGCCACCGTGGTGGCTCTACACTTTCTACGCCTGCATCGCCTTCGCCGCCGTCTGGGTGGTGCTCTACCCGGCACTGCCCATCAGCGGCGCCACCGGCCTGCTCGGCTGGACCGCGCGCGGCGCCTTCCCCGCCCAACAGGCCGCCGATGCCGCCCAACGCGAACCCATGCTGGCCAGGCTACGCAGCACCTCCCCCGCCGCCATCGCCGCCGACCCGCAATTGCGCAGCTACGCCATCGCCGGCGGCCGCATCGCCTTCGCCAATCACTGCGCCGCCTGCCACGGCGCCGGCGGCCAAGGCGCGCAGGGCGGCTACCCCAGCCTCGCCGATGATGACTGGCTCTGGGGCGGCGACCTCGCCGCCATCCACACCACCATCACCCACGGCATCCGCAACCAGGACAGCGACGAAGCCCGCCTCTCCATGATGCCCGTCTTCGGCAACGGCATCCTCACCCCCGCCCAAATCAGCGACGTAACCGAATACGTCCTCGCCCTCAGCGAACGCAGCACCAACCCCGAAGCCACCACCCGCGGCGCCACCCTCTTCACCGAAAACTGCACCGCCTGCCACGGCGATGCCGGCCGCGGCAACCCGGAATTCGGCGCCCCCAACCTCACCGACCGCATCTGGCTGCACGGGGCCGAACGCAGCCAAATCCAAGCCTCCATCACCCGCCCCCGCATGGGCGTGATGCCCGCCTTCAACCAACGCCTGGACCCAGCCGTGGTGAACATGCTGGCAGTGTATGTGCATAGCCTGGGCGGCGGGCGGTGAGCGGTGGTGCAAGCTGCCCGGGGGAGGGCTTTGCCCTCCCCCGATACCCCCACCAACCAGGGGCCAACGGGCCCCTGGTTGGTGGGGTAAAAGCCTGGGTGAGGGAGGGGGGCCAAATGCGCACCGCTCACGACAAGCGCACACCGCCCCCCTCCCTCACCCAGGCTTTCTCATGGGATCCAAGGGCCTCCCGGCCCTTGGTGGGGAGGGGTACGGGGAGGGGCAAAGCCCTTCCCCGGGCAACCAGCACCACATGACCCTCTACGCCACCCACACCAAGGTCCAGCCTCGTGCCGTCCAAGGCCGTGTGCGGCGGGTAAAATGGCTTGTGCTCTGGGTCCTGCTTGCCCTGTATTACATAGTGCCCTGGCTCCGCTGGGACCGTGGCGCTTCCGTGCCCAACCAGGCCGTGCTGGTCGATATCGCCCATGCCAGGTTGTTTTTCTTCTGGGTCGAGTTATGGCCGCAGGAGGTCTATTTCCTCACGGGTGTGCTCATTTTAGGCGCTATAGGCCTGTTTGCCGTCACTTCGCTGTTCGGCCGGGTGTGGTGTGGCTTCACCTGCCCGCAGACGGTCTGGACCGATCTTTTCATGTGGGTCGAGCGGCAGATCGAGGGTGACCGCAATGCCCGCATCAGGCTCGATGCCGAGCCCTGGACCCCACATAAGCGCCGCCTGCGCCTGACCAAACACGCCGCCTGGATTTTTATTGCCATGGCAACCGGTGGCGCCTGGATCATGTATTTCAACGATGCCCCCACCATCTTGCGGCAGATGCTCACGCTGCAGGCCAGTGCCACGGTCTATTTCTTCTTCGGCCTTTTCACCCTCACCACCTATACCCTGGCCGGTTTCGCCCGCGAGCAGGTCTGCACCTATATGTGTCCCTGGCCGCGCTTCCAGGGCGCCATGCTCGATGACCAATCGCTGGTGGTCAGCTACCGCGACTGGCGGGGCGAGCCGCGCGGCAAGTTGAGGGAGGCGGGCCATGGCGATTGCGTCGATTGCGCCGCCTGCCTGCATGTTTGCCCCACCGGCATCGATATCCGCGATGGCCAGCAATTGCAGTGTATTGGCTGCGGCCTTTGTGTTGATGCCTGTGACGATGTGATGCGCCGGCTTGACAGGCCACAGGGCCTGGTAGCCTTCGAAACCCTCGCCAACCTCGCCGCCAGCCAGGCCGCCACAAAGGGCATGGCGGCCAATGCCGCGCGGCAAAACGCCGGCATGGCGGTCCGGCGCATCCCCCGCCTGCTGCGGCCGCGCACGGTGATGTACACCGCCGTGCTCTCGGTGGTCGCAGCCATCATGGTCGCAGGCTTCCTCACCCGCGACACACTCTCGCTCTCCGTGCTGCGTGACCGTGCGCCGCTTTTCGTGCCCCTCTCCGATGGCAGCGTGCGCAACGCCTTCACCATCAAGCTGGTGAACAAGACGCATGAGACAGCGCGCTATACCCTGGTGCTGGAGGGCGCGCCGGGCGTCACCATCCTGGCCCAAGGTGCGGATACCGACCAGCAAGGCCGCCCCGTCCTCACCACCCGCCCCGATGGCATCACCGAATGGCGCGTGCTGGCCACGACACCGGCCAGGGCGCACCTGCCCGCCAACCTGCCCATCTCCTTCCATCTCCACGACCCGCAGGGCCATGATGTGGCCCATGCCCAAAGCGTCCTGCTGGGACCGCCCCCATGACAACACAGCCCTTCGACCCCCGGCGCAGCCGATGGATCCCCGGCGTCTTCATCGCCCTGATGCTATTGGTTGTGGTGGTGAATGGCACCATGGCCTGGCTGGCGCTGCGCAGTTTTACCGGCGTGACCACACCGCGCGCCTATGATCGTGGCCGCACATACAACGATGTTCTGGCCGAGGCGGCGCGGCAGGATGCGCTGGGCTGGCGGGCCGAGGTGAGCCTCGCCGATGCCACGCTGCGCCTGCATGTCACCGATGCCGCCGGCAACCCGGTCGCCGGCAGCGTCGAGGGCCTTTTGCAACGCCCGCTCACCGCCCAATCCTACCCGCTGGAATTCCGCCCCGTGGCCCCCGGCCGCTGGCAGGCCAATGCCATGCCAGGCCTGCCCGGCCAATGGGAGGCCCGCCTCACCCTGTTCGGCCGCGAAGGCCCCTTCGATATCCGCGCCCGATTGCTGCTGCCATGAACGCCCTCACCCCCCTCACCCCGGCCGCACCCGCACTCTCCCGCCGCCCCTGCCTGCATTGCGCAGCAGCCCTGCCCCCCGGGGCCACCGTCTATTGCTGCTCCGGCTGCGAAGCCGCCCATGCGCTGATAACAGGCCTAGGCCTCGATGCCTTCTACGCCAGGCGCGAGGCCGCCGCCGGCGAGTTGCGCCCAGTGCCCCCGCTCCCCCTCGATTTCATCACCCGGGCACAGCCCCTGCCCGGGGGCGAGCATAGGCTGGAATTGCTGATCTCCGGCCTGAGCTGCGGCGCCTGCGTCTGGCTCATCGAACAGGCGCTGGCCGCCGAGCCAGACATCCTGGCCGCCCGGGTCAGCCTCACCACCCGCCGCCTCACCCTGCGCTGGCGCGGGCCGGCCGCGCGCGGCAACGCGTTGGTGGCCGTGCTGGCCCGCCTGGGCTTCCGCACCGCCCCCTGGTCCCCCGCCTGCCTGCGCGCCGCCGATGATGCCGAGGGCCGGGCGCTGCTCCGCGCCCTCGGCATCGCCGCCTTCGGCTCCATGAACGTGATGCTGGTCTCCGTCGCCGTCTGGGCGGGCGGCGATATGGGCGATGCCACCCGCGCCCTCATGCATGGCCTGGCCATGCTCATCGCCCTGCCGGTGGTGCTGGTGGCGGGCCTTCCCTTCTACCGCTCGGCCTGGGCCGGGCTGCGGGCGGGGCGGCTGAATATGGATATGGCCGTCTCCCTCGGGGTGCTGGCAACCACGGCCATGTCAGTCTCCGAAACCCTGCGCGGCGGCGCCTTCACCTGGTTCGATGGCGCCACCACGCTGCTCGCCTTACTCCTGGCCGGGCGGGTGCTAAACCATGGAGGCCGCCGCCGCGCCCGCCAGGCCAGCGCCCAGCTTCTGGCATTGCAACAAGGCAGCGCCACCCGCCTCAACCCCGATGGCAGCACCCAGACCCTGCCCCTGGAAGCCATTCTGCCCGGCCACCGCATCCTGGTCGCCGCCGGCGAGGCACTGCATCTCGACGCCGTGCTGGAAGACGCCACCGCCCTGCTCGACACCGCCGCCATCACCGGCGAGAGCCTCCCCCGCCCTTACAGACAGGGCGATACGCTCCCGGCCGGCGCCACCAATATGGGCGCGCCCTTCGTGGCACAGGTCAGCGCTACCCTCGCCGAAGGCTCCCTGGCGGCCATGGCCCGCCTCCTTGAACAGGCCGAACAATCCCGCAGCCGCATCACAACCCTGGCCGATCGCGCCGCCGCCATCTACATCCCCGCCGCCCATGCCATTGCAGTGGCCACTTTCCTCGGATGGTGGCTGCTGGGCGGTGAAACCTGGCAGGCCGCCCTGGTGCCAGCCGTGGCAGCCCTCATCATCACCTGCCCCTGCGGCCTGGCCATCGCCGTACCGGCGGTGCAGGTGGTGGCCGCCGGCGCGCTGTTCCGCCAGGGCGTGCTGCTCGCCCGCCCCGATGCGCTGGAGCGCCTGGCCAGCGCCGACCACGTGGTGCTGGACAAAACCGGCACCCTCACCCAAGGCCGCCCCACCCTACTCCCCGACCCCCACCCCGAGACCGCACTCCGCCAAGCCGCCGGCCTCGCCGCCGCCAGCCGCCACCCCCTGGCCCGCGCCCTGCACCGCGCCTGCCCCGATGCAACCCTGGCCGATGGCGTGCGCGAATTCCCCGGCCAAGGCCTCCAGGCCCCAGGCATGCGCCTGGGCAGCGCCCAATTCCTCGGCCTGGACCAGCAAGATGACGGCATGGCGCTATGGTTCACCGCCCCCGGCCAGCCCCCCCTGTGTTTCCGCTTCACCGATGCGCTGCGCGCCGATGCCCCCGCCGCCATCGCCGCCCTGCAGGCCCAGGGCCTCAGCCTGGAAATCCTCTCCGGCGACGCCCCCCCGGCAGTCGCCGCGGTCGCTGCCACCCTGGGCCTCGAACACTTCACCGGCGGCGTAACACCGCAAGGCAAGGCCACCCGGCTGCAATGCCTGACCGCCACCGGCCACCACCCCCTGATGATCGGCGATGGCAGCAATGACGCCGCCGCCCTCGCCATGGCGCATGTCTCGACCTGCCCCGCCGGCAGCACGGAGTTGGCGCAATCCGCCGCCGATATCCTGCTCACCGCCGAGGGCCTCGCCCCCATCCCCGCCGCCATCGCCACCGCCCGCCGCGCCCAACGCATCGCCCGGCAGAATATCGCCCTCTCGCTCGCCTATAACGCCCTGGCCGTGCCGCTCGCGGTGGCGGGTCTGGTCACGCCGCTGCTGGCCGCCGCCGTCATGGCCTCCTCCTCGCTCATCGTCATCCTCAATGCGCTGCGCGCCGGGAGGCGGACATGGACGCGCTGATCCTGCTCATCCCCATCGCCCTCTTCCTCGGCCTGCTGGGGCTGGCCGGCTTTCTCTGGGCCCTGCGCGCCGGCCAATATGACGATCTGGACGGTGCGGCCGCGCGCATTCTCTTCGACGACACCCCACCCCGAAAGGACCCCTGACCCATGCCCGCATCGCGCGTGTTCTTTTTCGGCCTCAGCCTGCTCATCGGCGTGATCGGCCTGCTCGCCGCTGCCTGGGCGGAGGATTACCTGCACGGCTTCGGCCTGGCCCTGCTCGGCTTCGCCCTCTTCTTCGCCGGCCACACCGTCAAACGCCACTTCGACGAGCAGGAGGGCCACTGACCCCATGCCGTTCACCCGCCACCTTCACATTCACGGCATGCAACTTGAGGAAGGCCATCGGCGTTCGCTACCCTGCCTAGATCATTGAGGAGGGGCGCCAGTGAATCCACTCGACAGCCTGTCAGGCCAAAAAACCGCCCAAAACCCCGCCGCCCCCTGCGCGCGCTGCGGCAGCCGCATAGCCGGCATCTGCGCCGCGCTGGACATTGCCGGCCTCGACGAGATCGCCCATGACGCCCGCCGCAGCCCGGTGCAGGCGCGCGAAACCCTGTTCCGTGAGGGGGACCCTACCAGCGCCGTCATCATGCTGGTCAGCGGCATGGCCAAGCTGTCACGGCTCATGGCCGATGGCAGGCAGCAGGTGCTGGGTTTTCGCTTCGCCGGCGATATCATGGGCTTCACCCATGGCCATTCCCATTCCGCCGATGCCGAGATGCTGACCGATGGCCTGGTCTGCCGCATGACCCGCACGCAACTCGACGCCATGCTCGTGCGCTTCCCCGCCGCCCAGCGCCGACTGATGGAGCTCTGCGTGCAGGAATTGGCCCTCACCCAGGACCAATTGGTGACAGTCGGCCGCCGCCATGCCGAACAGCGCGTCGCCGCCTTCCTGATCTCCCTCTCCGTCGCCGCCCGCCGCCGCGCCGAATTCTCCCAGCAACTCGATATGCCCATGACCCGCGCCGAAATTGGTGACCTTCTGGGCCTGGCGCTGGAGACGGTAAGCCGCGCCTTCACCGCCCTGCGCAAGCGCGGCCTGGTGATCGAGCACCCCGGCCATCGGGTGGAATTGCCCGATCTGGAAGCCCTGGCCCTGGTGGCGGATGGGGTTTAGCAGCCTTTTGTTTTTCGAGCATCTTTATCCGTTCAAACGATCCCGTTTGAACGGGTGATGGTCCAGATCCGTTTCACCGCAAGCGAAGACGGCGAGACGGCTCTAGCCTTTGTTTTACCGCATTTTTCGAGAGGCCTTGCGAAGCCGCAAGGCTGGAAAATGCCCTAACCGCCCAAAAACGCCATCACCACCGCCACCGACTCCTCTGTCGCCTCCTCCATCGGCACATGCGCCACCCCCGGCAGCAGCACCAGCCGCGCATCGGGAATCTCACGCAGATAATCCCGCGCATTGCTCGGCGGGATCATCCTGTCCTGATCGCCCCAGAGCAGCAGCGTGGGCGCCTGAATGCGGCCCAGCAATGGCTCAGGCGGCTGCAGCATATGGCCACCCGTGCGGTCCACAATCGCCTGCCGCACCCCCGGCGCCAGCATCATCGCCCGGTAGCGCTGAAAAACCTCCTCCGGGATGCGCTCCGGCTGGGCATAGGCCGGCGTAATCGAGGGGCGCAGCATGGCATCGGGCAGCACATAGGGCAGCGCGCGCAGCATCAGCGGCACCTTCCCCGCCTGGCCATATTCTATCCCGGGGCTGGCAAAACCATCCGGCGCCAGCAGCACAAGCCGATCCGTCCGCTCCGGATGGGCGGCGGCAAAGCTCCAGGCGATGCGCCCCCCCATGGAACTGCCCAGCAGCGTCGCCCGGCGGAGCCCCAGCCGGTCCATCAGCGCCATCACAATTCCATGCGCCCGGGCATCGGAATAATCCGCCGCCGGGTCTGCGCCGGTCAGGCCAAAGCCCGGCAGGTCAAAGCGGATCATCCGATAGCGCGCCTCCAGCGCCGGAGCCCAACCCTCCCAGGCATGCAGAGAGCTGGCAAAACCATGCAGCAGGATGATCGCCGGCGCATCGCGCGGCCCGGTATCGCGCATGTGCAAGCGAATGCCCGCCACCTCAACAAATTGCGAGGGCGCGGGCGCCCAGCGCCGTTCCAAGGCCGCACGATCCTCATCGGGCACATAAAGCCACCAACCGGCAGCCAGCAGGGCAAGCAGCAGGAGAAGCAGGATCAACCAGAAGATGCGCATACCATCTTAATCGGCAGCTTCACCGCCCCTGTCCACTCAGCGCCCGAGATCAAACCGGGTCTTCTCCGCCAGCGTCGCGCCGAACCAGGCGTCAATCCCGGCCGCCAGATGCCCCATCGGCTGGGCCATGCCATCGGCGCCCAACACCATCGGCACATCATGGCCGGGCATCAGCACGCAACCCGGCCGCGCCGCCCATTCCGCCTTGAGCCGGGCGATGGAGGCCGCCGATTGCGCCGCATCGAGCGTCATATCCGTCTCGCCCGTGGTCAGCTCCACCCGGTTTTTCGCGCAATCCGAGGCAAAAATGGTGGCAGTCGCGCCATCCAGCGCAAAAGCCACATGATGCGGCGTATGCCCAGGGGTGGGGAAGGAATGAATGCCGGGCAACACGCTATCCCCCGCGGCAAAACGCCGCAGCCGCGCACAGGCCGCCATGGGGTGCACCGCCTCAGGCACGGACAAATGCCCCGGCGGCAGCGACAGCGCCCAATCCAGCTCCTGCGTCTCGGCATAAATCGTCGCCCGGGGAAACAGCGTCCAATTGATGCAATGATCATGATGCAGATGGGTGAGGAGCAGGTCGGTCACATCCTCCACCCCCAACCCTTCGGCGGCGAGGCCCGCCAAAATATTCCGCCGGGCGGGAAAGCCCCCAGTATCAAGCACCACCACCCGCTGCCCATCCCGGGCCAGGCCAATGGTGGACCAGCCAAGGCCGCCATGATGGGTGGTTTTGCCGGGATAGCCGAGCTGCAGGGTTTTGACGGTCCACATGGGATAATGCCTTGGGTTGCTGACACCAATTCCACCCGCAATTGCCGGCCGAGGATAGAGGCGGCGCGCTGCTGGCGGCGCTGGCGGCCATTCCCCCGTACCTCATCTTGACAAGATCGGAACTAAATCCTAACTCACATACTCGTTGTTTGAAACCCGCATCAGCCCCGCCCCGCACAACCTCTTGTGCGCAGCCCCGCCCAACACCCCACATTTGGTATTTGTCCGAATAGAACATGTTTCGCGCCCCAAGCGCCCCCTCCAACCCCTGGGGCCACTCATCCGCCCAACCACCACCCCTGGTATTTGTCCGCAAACCACCCAAACCGCGCCCATCGTCGCCGCCTTCAAAACCAGCAATTCCGCCCAAGTTAACGGCAATTTTATGCCCATATCCACAATCTGCACAAAATTGAGTCTTTCCGCCGCCCACCCCCCATCCAGCAGGCTTCCCCACAGCAAAAGGAGCCCTGCCATAACCCGCCGCGCCCCGCTCCCCCCCCCCTCGCCGCCGCCGCCCTGCCCTGGGATATCACCCAGGCCCAGGCGCAATCCCCCGCCACCACGCTGCGCGTCGGCATGACAGCCGCCGCCGTCCCCCTCTCCAACGGCGTCCCCGACCAGGGCGCCGAGGGCCACCGCTTCATGGGCATCCCCCTCTATGACCCATTGGCCATGTGGGACCTCACCAAATTCGACACCCCGGTGGATATCCGCCCCGGCCTCGCCACCGCCTGGCGGGTGGACCCCAACAATGACAAGCGCTGGATCATCACCATCCGCCAGGGCGTGAAATTCCATGACGGCAAAACCCTCACCGCCGAGGATGTCGTCTTCTCCTATGACCGCGCCCTGAAAAACGACGCCCCGCATTACGACCCCCGCGCCGCCGCCCAGGCCCGCATCCGCATGCCCACCATCACCGCCTGGAGCGCCGAGGGCCCCAACACCCTCATCATCGAAACCCGCATCGACGCCACCTTCGAACCTGCGGCGCAAACCAGGCTGCTGGGCCAATTGCACAGCAAGGTGGTCGATGACGCGCTCTTCCTCTTCGTGGCGCATGACCTGAACCCCCGCGCGATGAGCCGGCGCGTGCAGGGCTTCGTCCAGGCGCAAAGCTGGTTCCAGGACCTTAATCCGATCCGCCTGCAATAAATCCCCCGCCGGGCCCGCCGCTAACTTTTTGTTCGTTGTCAGCGGCCATACTCCAAAGCCCGGGCAGCCAGGCCCGCCGCAGGAGAATGGCTGATGGCGTGTGCAAGCCCTTTGCCGGGCCAGGAGCCGGGACCTTCACACGCCCCTGCTGCGCGCGCGTGACGATCGCCGCCCGCGCCACAACCAGGCCCGTCCCCGCCGCACAAGGCCGCCGCCTGCGGCGGCTGCGCATCGCAGCCGCCCTGCTCATCGCCGGCCTTGGCCATGCTCTGCAGCCGGCCAGCGCCGCCGCCCCGCCTGGAGGGGCGAGCCTCATCCGCAGCATAGGCGCCGATGATAGCGGGCACTGGCCCACCTCTCCCGCCCTTGGCGAGATCGAGGCCGGCTTGCGGCGCCACCTCACGGCCGAAATTCTGTTGCTCTTCGCACTCGGCTTTGTTGTCCTGCTGCTGGGCAGTGCCGCGCTGATGCTGCGCCTCAGCCTCGCCGGCCGGCAGGCCCGCCGCGCACTCGCCCAGGCCCGCACCGCCCATGCCACGCTTCGCGCCCTGATGGATAATCTGCCCAGCCTGATCGCCACCTTCGATACTGAGCTGCGCCTGGTCTATGCCAACCGGGCCGCGCAGGATTTCTTCGGCCTCGATGAACAGGCGCTGATCGGCCAGCACGCGCGCAACCCCAGCCTGCCGGAGGAGTTGGAGGCCGAGCTGCGCGCGGTGCGTGACAGCCACGCCCCGTCGCGCACCCTGGAGCAGCGGCGGACCGACAGCGCCGGCCAGGAACATCACCTGCTGGTCAGCACCATCCCGCTCTTCGATGCCACGGGGGCGCTGCACCAGATTCTGCGCACCGGTGTGGACGTCACTCAATCCCGCCAGGCGGAGGAGCAGATCCGCCATCTGATCGAGCATGACCCGCTGACCGAATTGCCCAACCGCCTGCGCTTCAAATCCGAACTCTCGGACATGCTGTCCCACGCCCCATCGCCCGGCCTCGCCCTGCATGTGATCGATCTGGATGGCTTCCGCTCAGTCAATGACACCCATGGCCAGGCGATGGGGGATATGCTTTTGCAGGCGGTGGTGCGCCGCCTCGCCGGGCTGGTGCGGCCGGGTGACATGCTGGCGCGGCTGGGCGGCGATGAATTCGCGCTGCTGCAACGCATCCGTGGTGAGGGTGAGGCCATGGCCCTGGCGGGCCGCATCACCCAGGCGCTCGCCCAGCCCTATCAGCTCGGCCCTGCCATGATCCGCTGCAGCGCCAGCCTTGGCGTCAGCGCCCTAGTCAGTGGGCAGGCAAGTGCCGAGGCCATGCTCGCCCGCGCCGATCTGGCATTGGCCAATGCGCGGCGCATGGGCATGGGCCATTTCAAGGCCTATCGCGAGGAGATGGAGGGCGAGGCGCTGCTGCGCCGGCAATTGCAGGCGGAGTTGATGGCGGCGCTCTCCTCCGGCGCGCTGCATCTCGACTACCAGCCCAAATTCTCGCTGCGCGATGGCCGGATGGAGGGGGTGGAGGCGCTGCTGCGCTGGAACCACCCCCAACGCGGCCCCGTCAGCCCCAGCGAATTCGTCCCGCTGGCAGAGGAGGCTGGTCTGGCACTGCCCCTCGCCCGCTATGTGCTGGACCAGGCCGCGGCCCAGGCCATGCAATGGCGCGGCATGGGGCTAGAACTGCCCGTGGCGGTGAACCTCTCGGGCGAGTTGATTGGCATGACCGAGGCGCTGGCGATGGTCGAGCAGGTGCTGGCGAGCACGGCGATCCCCGCCCGCCTGCTGGAGATCGAGGTGACGGAAAGCACCTTCATCGGCGATGGCGAGGCGGCGCGGAGCATGTTGCTGGGCCTGCGCCGGCTCGGCATCACCGTGGCCTTGGATGATTTCGGCACCGGTTTTTCCTCGCTGGCCTATCTGCAGGCCCTGCCCATCGATGTGCTGAAGGTGGATCGCCGCTTCGTCCAGGGGCTGGAGGGCGGCGGGGCGAGTGCGCGAATCGTCGACACCGTGGTGCGGCTCGCCCATGGGCTTGGGGTGCGCGTGGTGGCCGAGGGGGTGGAAAGCCAGGCCCAGCTCGAAGCCTTGCGCAAGCTGGGTTGCGATACGGCCCAGGGCTATTTGCTGGCCCGGCCGCAGCCGCCGCAGGCCATTACAAGCCTGCTTTTGGGGATAAGAGCGACCAAAACCCTGGCAATTCCCGCATGAACGGGTTGACACCCAATGGGTCAACCCGTATCCGCCCCCTGCCTTCAGCGGGTATCCGCAGGAGGGGCACGAATGAGCAAGCAGGACGGCTTTGAAAAGCGGCTGAACGAGGCACGCGCCCGACAAGGGCTGGATCGTGCCGAGGGGAGCAGTGCGGGCCTTCCTGGCGGCTCATACGGGGTTGGTTTTCGGGCCGGGGTTGAGGTGTTCTCGGCCCTTCTGGTCGGCGTGGTCGCAGGGCTGCTGCTGGATCGGTGGTTGGGAACCTGGCCTTGGCTCTTCCTGGTGATGTTCGTGATGGGCAGCGCTGCGGGCCTGCTGAACGTGTTTCGGCTGTTCAAACCGCGGGCGTTGAAACGAGACTGATTTTTTGGGGGCATACCCGTGGCGGCCGAAGGCAAATCGATTGACGCGCTGAGCCAGTTTGAACTGGGTACGGCGCTTGGGCCACTGGGTGCCTCGGTGAATTTCACCCAGTCCAACCTCCATATGGTCATTGTGGCGGTGCTGATCTTCGCCCTGATGTCCTATGGCATGCGCGCCCGCGCGCTCGTGCCGGGCCGGCTGCAGTCGCTGGCCGAGGCCTCCTACGAATTCATTATGGGCATGGTGACGGAGCAGATTGGCCATGAGGGCCGCCGCTTCTTCCCCTTCGTCTTCACGCTGTTCATGTTTGTCCTCTTCGGCAACATGCTCGGCTTGTTCCCCTATGCCTTCACCTTCACCAGCCATATTGCAGCGACCTTCGCTCTGGCTGCGATGGTTTTCGTGCTGATCACCGTGGTTGCGCTGATGTTGCACGGCAAGAAATTCTTTGGCTATTTCTTCCCGGAAGGTGCGCCGCTGTGGCTGGCACCGATCATTATTCCGGTCGAGATTGTCTCCTATCTGTCGCGTCCGATCAGCCTCTCCATTCGTCTCTTCGCCAATATGGTGGCGGGGCACGTGATGCTGAAAGTGTTTGCGACCTTCATCGTGATGCTGGCCGGGCTTGGCGCGGTTGGACCTTTCCTCTCCCTGCTGCCGCTGACGATCAATGTCGCGCTGGTGGGCTTCGAAGTGCTGGTGGCGTTCCTGCAGGCTTATGTCTTCGCCATCCTCACCTGCATCTACCTGCATGACGCGGTGCACCT
>NZ_JBBARU010000023.1:0-24948 GCF_040399605.1 Rhodovarius sp.
ATCAGCCGTCGGGCATTCAAAACTCTGCCCGTAAAGGATCTCATTCTCCAGGAAAATCACCGGATTAGGATCCCGAATGGCCGCCCGCAGCAGCCCGCGCGCATCAGCAGCCGACCAAGGCGCCACCACCTTCAACCCAGGGCAATGCGCATACCAGCTGGCATAGCACTGGCTATGCTGGGCCGCCACGCGCGCCGCCGCGCCATTGGGCCCACGAAACACGATGGGGCAGCCCATCTGCCCGCCCGACATATACAGCGTCTTGGCCGCAGAGTTCAGAATATGGTCGATGGCCTGCATCGAGAAATTGAAGGTCATGAACTCGACAATCGGCCGCAGCCCGGTGAAGGCCGCACCCACCGCCATGCCGGTAAAGCCATGCTCGGTGATGGGCATATCCAGCACCCGCTTGGGCCCGAACTCCTCCAACAAACCCTGGCTGATCTTATAGGCGCCCTGATACTGGCCCACCTCCTCGCCCATCAGGAAGACATCGGGGTTGGCGCGCATTTCCAAGGCCATGGCATCGCGCAGCGCCTCACGCACCGTCATGCTCCGGGTCGGGCCCCACTCCTTCTCCTCGGCCACAGATGCTGCGGCCGGAGCCACCTGCACCACAGGGGCCGCCACCGCAGCCACCACCGCCGGTGCCGCAACCGCCGCACCCTTGCCGCCATCCAGCTCGGCAAGGACGGAGTTCACCGCCACATTCTCTGTCCCCTCAGGCACCAGAATCCGGGTGATCACGCCCTCATCCACCGCCTCAACCTCCATGGTGGCCTTATCGGTCTCGATCTCGGCGATCACATCGCCCGAACGCACCGCATCGCCCTCTTTCTTCAGCCAGCGCGCCAGCTTGCCCTCGGTCATCGTCGGGCTCAGCGCCGGCATCAGGATTTCGACACCCATCTTACTTCGCCCCCTCAAGCAGAACATCGGTCCAAAGCTCGGCGGGATCTGGCTCGGGCGAGCTCTGCGCGAAATCGGCGCTATCCTGCACAATGGCCTTCACGTCGTCATCAATCGCCTTCAGCGCGGCCTCGCCCACCCCGCCATCGAGCAAAATCTTGCGCAGTGTATCAATGCAGTCGCGCTGCTCGCGCATTTTCTGCACCTCCTCGCGGGTGCGGTACTTCGCCGGGTCAGACATCGAATGCCCGCGATAGCGATAGGTCTGCATTTCCAGCACATAGGGCCCCAGCCCCGCGCGGCAATGTGCCGCCGCCCGCGCCGCGGCTGCCGCCACGCTGCGCACATCCATGCCATCAACCTGCTCGCCCGGGATGCCCCAGGCCGCGCCATTTTGCGAGAAATCCCGCGCCGCACTCGCCCGCTCCTGGCTCGTGCCCATGGAATATTTGTTGTTCTCGATAACAAAAATGCAGGGCAGCTTGAACAGCGCCGCCAAATTCAGGCTTTCATAAACCTGGCCCTGATTGGCAGCACCCTCGCCGAAATAGGCGGCCGCGATCTTGCCATCCGCACGATACCAATTGGCAAAAGCCAACCCAGCACCCAGCGAGACCTGCGCGCCCACAATGCCATGGCCGCCGAAAAACGCCTTCTCGGCGCTGAACATATGCATCGAGCCGCCCTTGCCGCGGCTATAGCCGCCCTCGCGCCCGGTCAACTCGGCCATCACGCCGCGCGCCTCCATCCCGGTGGCCAGCATATGGCCATGGTCACGATAGGAGGTGATGACCTGGTCGCCTGACTTGAGCTGCGACTGAATGCCCACCACCACAGCCTCCTGGCCGATATAGAGGTGGCAGAAACCGCCAATCAGCCCCATGCCGTAAAGCTGCCCGGCCTTCTCCTCAAAGCGACGAATGAGCAGCATATCACGATAGGCCGCCACCAGCTGGTCCTGCCCCAGCACCGCCCCGGCCTCGCCCGCCTTGCCGCCGCGCTTTGCGGGGCTGGGCTTGCCAGCCGTTTTTGCCGCTGCTTTTGCTGCAGTCTTTGCCATCTGGGCCATCCGGCTCTCCCTCGATCCTATGCGGATTTACGCCGGCGCCAGCATGGAAACAAGAGACTGCGCAGCGCAAAAACCCCTATGCTGCAACGCAAAACGCGGTTTAACCCAAATATGGTTAATCGTTTCGATCCAGCAAAAAATGAACACTCAAGAGGAACAACACGCCCAAACCCGCCGCCTCAGGCAGCCCGCCCGGCATGGCGGTGCATTAATACAGCCGCTGCCCCGGTGGGTAGGGCACCACAATTTCGGTCGGCTGGGAGAGGTTGAGCAGCGCCCGGGCGCGCTCCTCCAATTGGTCACGGTCCAGCCCATCGGCGCGCAAGCCATTCACCCGGCGCTGCACCGCGGCATTCTCAGCCCGCGCCGCCTCAAGCCCCAACTGCGCGGCCGCAATCTCCTCATACCGCCGCTCGCGCGCCAGGGTTCCGCGCTCACCATGGATGGTGTGCCAGACGAAAAACGACGCCACCGCCACAAAAACACCCGGCGCCAGCAATGATTTGAGACGGCGCTTCACGCCACGCCAGAAGGCCACCCTAAAACCCCCGCATCCACCCCCGCACAAAATCATCAAGACTAACGTTTTGCAAGCATCAATCCGCCAATTGATGCACAACACTCGCCCTTTGATGCGAAACTCGCCTTTTGCGGCGAAGGTGGATCAACCGCGCAACACTGCGCGCCCGGCATAGCGCGCCGTGCTGCCCAATTCGCGCTCGATCCGCAGCAGCCGATTATACTTGGCCAGCCGGTCCGAGCGGGAGAGCGAGCCGGTCTTGATCTGCCCGCAATTGGTCGCCACCGCCAAATCGGCGATGGTGCTATCCTCGGTCTCGCCCGAGCGATGGCTCATCACCGCCGTGTAATGCGCGCGATGGGCGGTCTCCACCGCCTCAAGCGTCTCGGACAAGGTGCCGATCTGGTTGACCTTTACCAAGATGGAATTGGCCGTCGCCGTCTCAATGCCGCGCTTGAGGCGGGCGGTATTGGTCACGAAAAGATCATCGCCCACCAACTGCACCTTCGCCCCCAGCCGCTCGGTCAGCAGCTTCCAACCGGCCCAGTCATCCTCGCTCATGCCATCCTCGATGGAGATGATCGGCCATTTCGCGCAGAGTGCTGCCAGGTAATCCACCATGCCGCCGGCATCGAGCGTCTTGCCCTCGCCCTCCAGCTTATAGAGACCGTCATGGTAGAATTCGGTCGCCGCGCAATCGAGGGCGAACATGATATCGCTGCCGAGCTTATGCCCGGCCTTCTCGCAGGCGGTGGCGATAAAGCCCAAAGCCTCATCGGCCGAGCCGATATTGGGCGCAAAGCCTCCCTCATCACCCACATTGGTGTTGTGGCCGGCCGCATGCAGCGCCTTCTTCAGCGCGGCGAAGCACTCAGCGCCAATGCGAATCGCATCCGAGCAGGTCGCAGCGCCGACCGGCATGATCATGAATTCCTGGATGTCGATGGGGTTATCGGCATGCTTGCCGCCATTGATGATATTCATCATCGGCACCGGCAGGGTGGCGGCAAAGGCACCGCCCACATAGCGATACAGCGGCAGCCCATGATCCGCCGCCGCCGCCCGCGCCACCGCGAGGCTCACCGCCAGCATGGCATTGGCCCCCAGCCGCGCCTTATTTGCGGTGCCATCAAGGGCGATCATCGTCTGGTCGATCAGCAATTGCTCGGCCGCATCCATGCCGCCAATCGCATCCAGAATTTCGCCCTCAACATGGCCCACCGCCGTGAGCACGCCCTTGCCACCATAGCGGGCAGGGTCACCATCGCGCAGCTCAACCGCCTCATGCGCGCCGGTGGAGGCGCCCGAGGGCACCATGGCATGGCCACGCGCGCCGCTTTCCAGCAGCACCTCCGCCTCAACCGTGGGGTTGCCACGGCTATCGAGCACTTCAGTGGCTGTGATATCGGTGATGATGCTCATATTGTCCTCGGCGGAAAGTTTCCCGCGCTTAGGACGCCACGCTCGGCTGGGCAAGGCCTGCGGCCATGCTGGGAACAAACGCTATCGCCGGCGGCGCCGGGGCGGTGGAACCGCGCACCACCAGCTCGGCCAGCATGGCCTCCATGGCCCGCGGCGCCCCGGGCTCGCTGCGCTGGTCCAGCTCGGCGAGCAGAATTTCCGCCGCGCGCTCACCCATCCGATGGAAGTCCACTCGCACCGTGGTCAAGGGCGGCGCCATCAGATCCATCAGCGGCAAATCATTAAAGCCGGTGATCGAGAGCCGGTCAGGCACGGAAATACCCATCTCCCGCGCCGCATCATAGGCGCCAGCCGCGATGAGATCATTGCCACAGACCAGCGCCGTCATCTCCGGCGCGCGGGCCAGCAGCGCGCGGGTGGCGGCCTGCCCCCCGGCACGGTCAAAACTATGCGCCTGCTCCACCAGATCCGCATCCAGCCCGGCCGCGTGCATATGCAGCTCAAAGCATTCGCTGCGCACGGTATCGGCAATGAGGTGAGCAAACCCGCTGACATAGCCAATGCGGCGATGCCCCAAGCCACGCAGATGGTTGAGCACCAGCCTAATACCCATCGCATTATCAGGCACCACCGAGGCCAGGCCAGGCAGCCCCCGATTGATCAGCACATAGGGAATATTTCGCGCGCGGGCGAGTTCGATGCAAGGGTCAGGCAGGCCCAGCGCCGTCGCCAGCATCAGCCCTTCCACCCGGCGGGCGGCCAATTCCTGCACCATATCGAAAGCCGCATCGCCATCGCGCCCCGGATCAGCCACGATGAGCGCAAACTGCTCCCGCGCGAGGGCCGCGACAGCGCCGGCCAGAATGGGGGTAAAGACCGGGTTGGCGATCCCCGGAACCAGGGCCCCCACCAGACGGGACCGGCCGGAGCGCAGCGCCGCCGCCGCCGTATCGGGCCGATAACCCAGCCGTTCAGCCTCGGCGATGATGCGCGCCGCGACCTCGTCATTCACTAAGTTTCGCGTGCGGTCATTCAGCGCACGAGATGCGGCGGAGGGATGAACCCCGGAGGCCTTGGCCACTTCGCGCAATGTGATGATCATGCCGATTGCATATCAGCAAATTGATCACTTTGGAAGAGTTTTGTAGATCATTATTTCGTGAGCAATAAATTATCCCCGCCCGCCTGGCATCACCCCAGGCCAATCTCTACCCGATTGCGCCCCGCCTCCCGCCGATACGCCATAGACACGCTGAAACGCCGCACCAGCGCCAGGCCACGCCCACCAATCGCGGAGGTATCAAGATCCACCGCCAGCTCCGCCTCAGGCTGCGAGCATGGGTCAAAAGCCGGGCCGTCATCCTCAACAATCAGCCGCAGCGGATCGGCAGAAATGGTGACCCACACCCCCACCCCAGGCCCGCCAAGCGAGCCATGCAGCAGGATATTGGCCACCATCTCCTCCATACACAGATCCAGCGCATAGGCCTGGGAGGGCGCGAGGGCGAGGCGCTCCGCCACCCCCTGCGTCCAGGCAACGAGTTGATCCAACGCCGCCGGCTCAGCGATGAAAGCCAGGCTGGCGGCAGGCTCCGCCATCCTCAGCCCGCAGCCGCGCCCAGGGCGAGTTGCTCCGCCGCGGCCAGATCATGGCTGACGGGCACGAGCTGCGACGTTCCGCTGGTCACCAGCACCGCCTCGACATCGCCCTGCGGCCGATACAGCACCATCCGCCCCGCCTTGCCGCGCATCGCCTTGGCCGCGAGCAGCAGCGTGCGCAACCCCATCGAGGCCATAAACGTCACCGCCCCCATATCCACCACCACCGCCGCACTCGAAGCCGCCACCGCGCTGAATTGCGCATCAATCCGCGCCGCACCCTGAATATCGAGCCGCCCGACCAGGGTGATCATCATCACACCCGAAGGCTGCATCGCAAAATTGATTTCCATGGTCGAGCATCCCGCTAAATAAGGGAATTGGCTTACCACGCCTGAAAACGGTTTCAACGACACTATGATGACAGTGCTGGCGCATTCCCCCCAGC
The DNA here is from genome assembly GCF_040399605.1 of Rhodovarius sp. Classification (NCBI taxonomy): domain Bacteria; kingdom Pseudomonadati; phylum Pseudomonadota; class Alphaproteobacteria; order Acetobacterales; family Roseomonadaceae; genus Rhodovarius; species Rhodovarius sp. The sequence continues at coordinate 5,968 of NZ_JBBARU010000023.1, forward strand.
CGGACTATCCATAGAAGCATGCGGCGCCGTTCCCCACGCCTGAGAGCCCTCCGCCTGGCCCTGGGCTGGCTCCTCGGCAGCGTCGCCGCCCTGGCCCTCGCTTTGGCCCTCGCCCTCTGGGCCACCCTGCCCAAACCGCATGAACAACTCCAACTCGGAGGCCTCACCGCCCCCGTCGCCATCAGCCTCGACGCACTCGGCATCCCCCGCATCACCGCGCAGAATGAGTTGGACGCCGCCACCGCCATAGGCTGGCTGCATGCGCGCGACCGGATGTTCCAAATGGAACTCATGCGCCGCGGCGCCAGCGGCCGCCTGGCCGAAATCGCCGGCGCCCCCGCCCTGCGCGCCGACCGTTTCACCCGCACCCTGGGCCTGGCTGACCGCGCCACCGCCGATCTCGCCACCCTCTCCCCCGAAACCCGCGCGCTGCTCGATGCCTATGCCGCTGGGGTAAATGCCCGCATCGCCCAGCGCGGCCGCTTCATCGCCCCCGAATTCCTCGCCCTCGGCACCCCCGAGCCCTGGCGGCCAGAGCATTCCCTGCTCTGGGGCAAGGTGATGGGCCTGTGGCTCTCCGGCAATTGGCGCAGTGAGATCGAGCGCGCCCAACTCGCCCGCAACCTCGATGCCGAGCGCCTCTGGCAACTCTGGCCCGCCGATACCTCCCCCGGCCTCCCCGATCGCCTGGCCGACCTCTCCCCCCTCCTCCAACACTTCCCCCGCTTCGGCGAGGATGCCCCCCTGCCCGCCTCCGCCAGCAATGCCTGGGCGCTGGATGCGCGCGCCAGCGGCAGCGGCGGCGCCATGCTGGCCTCAGACCCGCATCTGGGCTTCGCCGCCCCCATCCTGTGGTACCTCGCCCGCATCGAACTCCCCGCCGGCCAATTCCGCGCCGGCGCCACCAGCCCCGGCGTGCCAATGATCGTCATCGGCCGCAATGAGAGCCTCGCCTGGGGCTTCACCACCACCCATGCCGATACCCAGGACGTCTTCATCGAGCGCGAGATCGACGAAACCCACTACGCCACCGAAGACGGCCCCCGCCCCTTCACCACCCGCGACGAATTGATCCGTGTCCGTGGCGCCCCCCCCCAAGTGCTGCGCATCCGCGAAACCCGCCACGGCCCGGTGCTCTCCGACCTCGAAGACCCACGCCCCCGCAACGGCACCGCCCTCGCCGTCGCCATGGCCAATCTCGCACCAGAGGACAGCGCCGCCGAAGGCCTGCTCATGCTCAACCGCGCCACCTCGCTCGCCGCAGCGGGCGAGGCCGCCGCCCGCATCACCAGCCCCTCGCAAAACCTCATGGTGGCCGAGCGCGCCGGCGGCATCGCCATGTTCATCACCGGCCGCATCCCCCTCCGCCGCGCCGGCGAGGGCGCCATCCCCGCCCCCGGCCATGATGCCAGCCATGATTGGCAGGGCTTTATCCCCTTCGACCAATTGCCCCACCGCATCGCCCCCGAATCCGGCCAGCTGGTCAATGCCAATAACCGCGTGACCCCGCCCGATGCCCCGGCCTTTCTCGGCCGCGACTGGCCGGGCGATTGGCGCTTCCGCCGCATCCACGCCATGCTCGATGCCAATCCGCGCCCCGATGCGGCGGTGATGGCCGGCATGCAGCGCGACGCCACCTCCCCCCTCGCCCAGGCCAGCCTGCCCCTGCTGCGCGGCCTCACCCTCACCGGCCCCGCCCGCATCGCCCGCGAACTCCTCACCGCCTGGGATGGCGAAATGGCCGCCAACCAGCCCCAACCGCTGATCTGGAACGCCTGGGCGCGGCGCTTCCTCGCCCTGGTGCTGCGCGAGGCCGGCGTGCCGGAAAGCGCCGCCTCGCCCGAATTCCTCGCCTTCCTGCTGGCCGGCAATGCCCCGCTCTGGTGCGCCAGCCCCGATTGCGCCCCCCAGGCCGCCCGCGCCCTGGAGCAGGTGATGGCCGAACTCACCCCCACCCATGGCCCCGACCTCGCCGCCTGGCGCTGGGGCACCGCCCACCCCGCCATCTTCGAACACCCGCTGCTGCGCGCCCTGCCCGTGCTGCGCGACCTCACCCGCCTCTCAGCCCCCAGCGCCGGCGATGGCCAAACCGTGCTGCGCGCCACCCCCCAGGGCGGCATGGCGGGCCATACCAGCTTCACCAATAGCCATGGCGCCGGGCTGCGCCTGGTGGCCGACCTCGCCACCACCGATGGCCTGCTCGCCATCACAGCCACCGGCCAATCCGGCCACCCCCTCTCCGCCCATTGGGGCGATATGCTGCCGCTCTGGCGCGACGGCACCATGCCGCGCCTCTCGCGCGAGCCTGCCACCATGCTGGGCCGGATAGAGCTTCGCCCCTGATGCAGCCGGTCATTCTGGGCCTCTTGGCCAGCTTTGTTGGGTTTTCCTCCTCCTTCGCCGTGGTGCTGCAGGGCTATCTCGCCATGGGTGCCACGCCGGCCCAGGCGGCCTCGGGGCTCACCATCATCACCTTCTGCATGGGTGCGCTGGGGGCCTGGTTCAGCTTTCGCACCCGCATGCCGGTGGCCATTGCCTGGTCCACCCCCGGCGCCGCGCTGCTGGTGGCCAGCCTCGCCCCCGCCGGCGGCTTTGCCGCCGCGGTGGGCGCCTTCATCATCTCTGGCCTGCTCATCATGCTGGCCGGTCTATGGCGGCCACTATTGCGCGCGGTGGAGGGCATTCCCGGGCCCATCGCCAATGCCATGCTGGCCGGCGTGCTGCTCGATCTCTGCGTCTCGCCCGCCCGCGCCGTGGGAGTGGTACCATGGATAGCCCTGCCGGTGGTGCTCACCTGGCTCATCATGCTCCGCCTCGCCCGGCTTTGGGCGGTGCCCGCCGCCGTGGTGGTGGCAGCGGGGCTAGTGGCGGTGCTGCTGCCGCTGCCGCCCGGTGCCTTCAGCGGCGCAGCACCCCGGCTGGAATGGGTCTGGCCGGTTTTCGAGCCGGCAGCGATTCTGGGCATTGGCGTGCCGCTCTTCCTCGTCACCATGGCCTCGCAGAATGTGCCCGGCATCGCCGTGCTGAGCGCCTTTGGCTATCGCCCCAAAGCCGGCCAGGTCTTCCTGGCCACAGGCGCTGCCAGCGCCGCGGGCGCGCTGGTGGGCGGGCAGATGATCAATTTCGCCGCCATCACCGCCGCCATGTGTGCCGGCCCCGAATCGCACCCCGACCCCAAGCGCCGCTGGGTCGCCGCCTTCGCCAATGGCTGCGGTTATATGGCGATAGCCCTGGCGGCGGGCCTCGCGGCCGCGGCGGTGGCCGTGGCCCCCCCAGCCCTGATTCAGGCCGTGGCCGGCCTGGCCCTGCTGGGCAGCATGGCCGGCGCCCTGCGCGCGGCGGTGGAGGATGAGGGATTGCGCATCCCCGCCGTGCTCTGCTTCGTCACCTGCGCCTCGGGCCTGAGTTTTGCCGGCGTGGGCCCTGCCTTCTGGGGGCTTTTATCCGGCCTCGCCGCCGCGGCGGTGCTGCGGCGGCCATAATGTCCAAGGCATAAAATCCTTGTGTAAATCCGTCTAATTTCCTATAACGAGCGGCCCAGCCGAAAGGAGCCGCCCATGCTGCACCACCACCCCACCACCGGCAAAACACGCCTGGCAGGCAATTTGTCCGAATACGACATATTCGACACCACGCTGAAAAACCTCAAAATTCCATCGGCTCCCGGCCGCGCTCCAGCAGCCGCAGCCCAGCGATGATCGCCACCCCCGCGCCACCCGCCAGCCAGGCAGCCAATCCCGGCGCCATCCGGCCAGGATGCATCCCATCGATCGCGATCATCGCCATGACGCCGAGAATCAGCCCCAAACCCACGCTCACCAAAGCCAACCCAATGCGCTGCAACATGGCACATCTCCTTCGGGATGCCGTGTGGATGGGCGAAGCGGCAGGAAGCCGCCCGACAAAAGGCGATTTCATGGCATTGCGCGCGGGCCAAGCTTCGGGGAATGTCGGCTCACCCAACAAAGGAGACACTCCATGAGGAATTTCTGGCTCGCCGCCGCCTTCTGCGCGGTCACCGCCCCGGCCCTGGCGCAAGCCCCCGCCGCCCAGCCGCCCTTGCGCTGCGGCGTGGATGGCACCTTCGCCCCGCATGCCTTCCCCGCCCTCTCCGGCGGCGTGCAAGGCTTCCAGATCGACCTCTTCCGCGAAGTCGCCCGCCGCATGGGCCGCGAAATCGTGATCGATTCCGCCTCCTTCTCCGGCCTCATCCCCGCGCTGAATGCCGGCCGCTATGATTTCCTCTGCGCGCCCACCACGGTCACGCCCGAGCGCGCCGCCAGCCTGCTCTTCACCGAGGGCTATCTTTTTACCGAATTGCAATTCGGCATCCGCCGCGGCACGCCGCCCATCCGCTCGGATGAGGATCTGCGCGGGCGCACCATCAGCGTGAACAAGGGCACGCCCTATGAAAGCTGGGGCAATGCCAATCGCGAGCGGCTGAACCTCACCATCCTCGCCTTCGACACCCAGCCCGATGCGGTGCAGGCGGTCATCCAGGGCCGGGCCTATGCCAATTTGTCCGGAAACACCGTGGTGCGTTATTCCGCCAGCCGCACCCCGCAATACGTGGCCGATTACATCCTGCCCGGCACCCGCTTCCATTGGGCCACCCCCTTCCGCCAGGACAGCGGTGCCATGCGCAATGTGGTGGAAGATGTGCTGACCTGCATGAAGCGTGATGGCACCATCGCCCGCCTCTCCGAGCGCTGGTTCGGCAGCCGCCCCGCCGCCGACCAGGCCGAGGTGACTGAATTCCCCGGCTATGGCCCGCCCGGCCTGCCCGGCTTTGACGCCACGCCGCAAAACCCGAGCTGCAGCTGATGACCAGCATGGCGGCCAGGGCGCCATCTAAAGGCCATGGCCGCCATGCCGGCGGATGGGCGCGCGCATGAGCAATTGGGACAAATTCCTCGACAGCTTCTTCAACGCGCGCGTCGCGGCAGAATACCTGCCGAAAATCATTGATGGCTTCTGGCTGACCATCCTGCTGGCCGCCTGCGTCATCGCCACCGGCCTCTTCGCCGGCCTCGTCCTCGCGGTGCTGCGCGCCATGGGCATCCGGCCGCTGAACTGGCTGATCATTTTTACCGTTGATCTCTTCCGCGCCCTGCCGCCTTTGGTCATCATCGTGCTGATCTTCTTCGGCCTGCCGGGCCTGGGGCTGGAATTCTCCGGCTTCGCCGCCGCCTGGATCGCGCTGTCGCTGGTGCTCATGGCCTTTGCCGAGGAAATCTACTGGGCCGGCATCACCTCCGTCCCCAAAGGCCAATGGGAGGCCTCGCGCTCCCTCGGCCTGCCCTTTCTGGTGACCTTCCTGCTGGTGATCATGCCGCAAGCCATCCGCCTGGTGATCCCGCCGCTGACCAACCGCACCATCGCCATCACCAAGGGCACCGCACTCGCCTCGGTGGTGGCGGTGCCCGATATTCTGGGCGCGGCGCAAGCAGGGGTCTCCTTTTCCTTCAACCCAACACCGCTGACGCTGGGGGCCGCGGCCTACCTGCTGCTCTTCCTGCCGGTGGTGATTCTGGGGCGCTGGGTGGAAACCCGGTTCGCGTGGAAGCGATGAACGATTTTCTCGAAGCCTTCTTCTCCTGGGAGATTCTCAGCGAGGCCTGGCCCATCCTGCTTGATGGCCTAGGGCAGACCCTGCTGCTCTCGGCCATCGTCATCCCGCTGGGTGCGATGGGCGGCCTCACCCTCGCTTTGCTCTCAACGGCGAAAAGCCGCTGGGTGCGCTGGCCGCTGATCGCCTATGTCGATGTCTTCCGCGCCCTGCCGCCCCTGGTGCTGCTGGTCTTCGTCTATGCCGGCCTGCCCTTTGCCGGGCTGGAGGTCTCGGCCATCGGCGCGGTCGCCATCGGCTTCTTCCTCAATACCGGCGCCTATTACGGCGAGATTTTCCGCGCCGGGCTGGAAAGCGTGCCCGCTGGCCAGGCCGAGGCAGCGCGCGCCCTGGGCCTGAAACGGCCGCAGATCATGGCCCTCATCGTGCTGCCCCAGGCGGTGCGCAACGTGCTGCCGGACCTCGTCTCCAACACGCTCGAAGTGGTGAAACTCACCTCCATCGCCTCCGTCGTGGCCATGCCAGAACTACTTTTCCAGGCCCGCCAAGCGCAGAGCGTGACCTATAACGCCACGCCCATCATGGCCGCCGCTGTGGCCTATTTCATCCTGCTCTGGCCCTTGGTACGGCTGCTGAGCCGGCTGGAAAACAAGCAGCTTGCCAGCCGGCGGTAACTTAGCCTGGCGCCGTCACGCCTCAGCGAATGGCGTAAACATCGTAGCGCGGCCCCTTGGGCGGCCGCTGGCCCACACCCACCGCCAGAATGCGGTTCATCCAGGCCAAGTCCGCCGCGCCGGTCTCAAAGCGCAGCGCCACGCGGAAATAATAATCGGCGGGCGGCACCGCCTCGCCACGGCCCAGGCGCTCCAGCACATCAGGCGCGCCGGTGCGGATGCCGCTATAGCTGACATAGACCAAGCTGCCCGAGGCCGCCTTGATGGTGAAGCGCACATCCATATGCGCCGTGCCATCGGGCTCCAGCCGGAGCCAATCCGCCGCCGCCCCGGGCAGCAACTCGCCTTGCAAAGCGGGGCCGGTGATGGTGCCCCCGGTGACCGGCACGATGCGCAATCCAGCGCTGACCGATTGCGGCGCGCCGACATCGAGATCCATGGTGAAAAGGTATTCGGTGGTGAGAGGCAGGGCCTGCATGCTGGTTCTCCATTGACCAGAGGATAGCCTGCCGGCCCAGCCTCCGCCGGGCAAGCCTGCGGCCGCGGGCTTGCCCGGCGAATAAATAACCCCCCAAGGATGCAGCCCTTCCATGGCCTGCGGCGTTGCCTCTGTGCATCACCGATCGGAAACGCCATGGCTCTCAGGCAAAACCCCGCCCCGCATGGGGCATCGTGGAAAATTCTGGCCTGCGCGCTGGCGTTGCTCAGCCCGCCAGCCCTCGCCCAGCATGGGCAGGGAAGGGGGCCGCCGGACAACCAGCACGGCCGCGCCTATTCGCCGCGCGGCTATGGCGCCCCGGGCTGGCATGGCGGCGAGTATTGGCGCGGCCATGAAACCCGCCGTGGCTACGGCCCGCCGGTGATCGCAGCGCCCCTGCTGGGGCTCGGCCTGGGCGCGCTGCTGGGCGGCGCGCTGCTCGCACCGCAGCCGCAATATGTCACGCCGCCGGGCGTCTATTACCCGCCCGGCGGCAAGCCTGGTGGCTATGGCGGCCCGCCGCCCAGCTATTACGGCTATTGAACCCTCAACCGCAAAGGCATCCTTCCATGCGCATGCTCTCCAACCGCCTTCTGGTCACCATCGCATTCGGCCTGGCGCTGCCGCTGAGCGCCATGGCCCAGCCCGCAGCCACACCCGCGCCGCGCGGCGAGGAGGGAGGACACCATCGCGGCCGTATGGCCCGCCCAGATCGGGCGGAGACCACAGCCGAGCAGCGCGCAGCGCGGGTTGAACGGCATCTGAGCGAATTGCGCGGCCGGCTGCGCATCACCGCGGCGCAGCAGCCACAATGGGATGGCTTCGCCACCGCCACGCGGGACAATGCGACGGAAATGCATGCGCGCTTTGAAGCCCGCGCCGCCAGGCTGCCCAGCATGGGCGCGGCAGAGAACATGGTCGATTTCGCCGAGATCTCGCAACTCCATGCGCAGCAATTGGCCCGCCTCGCCACCAGCTTCACCACCCTCTACGCCGTGCTGGCGGCAGACCAGCAGCGTGACGCCGATGCGCTATTCCGCCGCAGCCATGGGCCTGGCGCCATGATGGGACGCGGGGACTCACCGCGGCGGTAGCAGGGGCGCCAGCCGGGCCATCGCCCAGGCGCCCAGCAGCGGCCCCGGTGCCAGCAGCATGAAGGCGAATTCCCAGCCCAGCGCCGGCCCCGCCCAGGCCATCAGCTGGATCGCCGGCACGGTGAGCAGAAACCCCATACAGGTTTGCGCCGTGAGCATGGTGCCGGAGAGTTCGGGGCGGGCGCAGAGCACGGTGCAGGCGGAGAATTGCGCCGAATCCGCCACCGCACTCGCCCCCCAGAGCAGTGCCAGCGGCAAGACCAGCCCCGGCAGCCAGGCCGAGGCCGGGCCGATCAGCGCGGCGCAAAGCCCTGAGAGCGCCATGGCAGCCGCCGCCATGGCAGCGCGGTTGAACCTATCCGCCAGCAGGCCCAAGCCCACACAGCCCAGCGCCCCCGCCCCCAGCACCAGAAAGACAAAGGGCCCCGCCGGCCGCATCCCGCCGGCCTGGGTGAGAAAGACGCCAATCCAGGCCCACATGGCGTAGAGCTCCCACATGTGTCCGAGATAGCCGGCATTGGCCAGGCGCAGCCGCCTATCGCGCCAGAGTTCCAGCAGGGCGGCGGGGTTAAACGGCGGGCGGCGGCCCAGCAGCGGACCGGGGCGAAATGCCAGGATGATCAGCCCGCCCAGGAGTGCCAGAACCCCGGCGGCGCGATAGGCCAATTGCCAATCCACCCCGCCCAGCAGCCAGGGAAGCAGATGCGGCAGGCCCGAACCCAAGGTCAGCGCCCCCACCAGCAGGCCGATCAAAAGGCCGAGATCGCCTTTTGCCCAACTCGCCGCCAGCTTCATCCCCACCGGATAGACCCCCGCCATGCAGGCCCCGGCCAGCGCGCGGAGGACAAAACTCTCCCACCCCGCCGGCGCCAGAAGGGATTGCAGCAGCGCGCAACACCCCGCCAGCATGGCCGAGCCGGCGAAGAAGCGGCGCTCCGGCCAGCGATCCGCCAGCCCCAGCACCGCCGAGACCAAGGTGCCGGCAACAAAGCCGAGTTGCACCGAGGCGGCGAGCCAGCCGGCCTCGGCCGAGGAGATGCGCCCCGACGCCAGCAGCCCCGGCGCGGCGGCCGTGCCGGCAAACCAAACAGAGAGCGGCAGCACCACCGCGAGGCATAGGATGGAAAGTTGGAGCGGCTTCATCCGGTCAAATGCCGCCGCCGCCAGCGCGCCCATAGCCCATCCACCGGGCCGGCAAGCATGGAGGTGGCCCAAAGCCCCCCCGCGGCCAGCACAATGGCAGGCCCCGCCGGCATATCGGCCCAGAAGCTGATGGCGAGCCCGGCCAGCACCGCCAACACCGCAATGGCACAGGCGGCATAGACGATGCCGCCCACATTCATCGCCCAATGCCGCGCGGCGATGGCGGGCAGCATCATCACCCCCACCGCCATCAAGGTGCCCATGGCGGCGAAGGCGGCCACCAAATTCAGCACCAGCATGGCGAGAAAGCCCAGATGCCAGGCGCTGCCCCGCGCCCCAACCGCCTGGCCAAAGGCAGGGTCGAAGCATTCCAGCACCAGCGGCCGCCAGGCGAGTGCCAGAAACAGCCAGGTGAGGCTCGCAGTGCCCGCCATCAGCAACAGGGCTGCATCATCCACCCCCAGCACCGAGCCGAAGAGCACCTGGGTGAGTTCCACCGCCGAGCCGCGCCAGGAGAGCAGCGCCACGCCCGCGGCCAGCGCCACCAGATAAAGTGCCGTGAGGCTCGCATCCTCCCGCCCGCCGGTGGCACGCGAGAGCGCACCGGCGCCCAGCACCACCAAAAGCCCCGCCGCCATGCCGCCCGCCGCCAGGGCAGGCACCGAAAGCCCGGCCAGGATAAAGCCCAGCGCCACACCCGGCAGCATGCCATGGGCCAGCACATCGGCGGTGAGTGACATCCGGCGCAGCATGAGAAACACGCCCAGCGGCGGCGCCGAGAGTGCCAGGGCGAGGCCCCCCACCAGGGCACGGCGCAGGAAACCGAACTCGATGAAGGGCATGCTGGCGAGGTCGGGCATGGCGCGGTTCTACCGCCAGATGCCCGGGTTTGGCGATGCCGCTTGGGGCTTTGTTAACCCGGCCGGCCGCATAGGGATGCATAGACCACGTGTCATAAGGATCCATCATGCCGCCCTGGCCCCTCTCCCTCCTCCCCTCTGGCGCGCGGGCCACCATGCAGGCGGTGATGGGCGCGCATGCGGTGCTCACCTGCGACATGCAGGGCCGGGTGATCGACGCCAATCCCACGCTGCTGGCGCTGCTGGGCTATGGGCGGGAGGAGATGTTAGGGCAGAACCACAGCATGTTTTTGGCCCGTGGCGAGACGACGGAGCAGCTGTGGGCCCGGCTGAATGCCGGGCAACACCAAAGCGCCATCCTGCGCTATGCGGCCAAGGGCGGGCGGGAGCTTTGGCTGCAGGCCAGCCACTGCTCCGTCGCCAGCGGCGGCGCGAGGCCGGTGCGGGTGGTGATAATCCTGCAGGATGTGAGCGAGAGAGAGCGCCAATGGGCCGAGGCGCAGGGCCAGATTGCCGCCCTGGGCCGCAGCCAAGCGATGGTCGAATTCGACCTGAATGGCAATATCCTCGCTGCCAACCAGAATTTTCTGCAGATCATGGGTTATCGGCTGGAGGAGGTGCTGGGGCAGCATCATCGCATCTTCCTGCCCGAGGCGGAGGCAGCAGCACCTGCCTATGGCGAATTCTGGCAGGCGCTGGGGTTTGGCCAATTCCAGCGCGCGGTGTTCCGGCGCATTGCCAAGGACGGGCGGGAGGTCTGGCTGCATGCCATCTACCACCCGATTCTCGACCGCGAGGGCCGGGCCTGCAAGGTGCTCACCCTCGCCTCCGACATGACGGCGGAGATGCAGGCCAGGGATCATCTGGCCCGGCTCGGCCGCGATGTGGATGCAGCCCTGGGCGGGGTGTCCAGCGCGGTCAGCCTCACCAGCGCGCGGGCGAGCGGGGCGGTGGAGGCGGCGCGGGCCAGCTCGGTCAATGTGCAGGCGATGGCGGCGGGGGCGGAGGAATTGGCCGCCTCGGTGGCTGAGATCGGCCGGCAGATCGTCGATGCCTCGCGCTCCACCGCGGCGGCGACGGAGGAGGCCCGCCGCGCCACTCAGATCGTGACCGATCTGGTCAATGCGGCGAACCGCATCAATGAGGTGGTCAGCCTGATCACCGATATCGCCGGGCAGACCAATCTGCTGGCGCTCAACGCCACCATCGAGGCGGCGCGGGCGGGCGAGGCAGGCAAGGGCTTTGCCGTTGTCGCCAGCGAGGTGAAGGGCCTGGCCAGCCAGACGGGCCGGGCGACGGAGGATATCTCGGCCCAGGTGGGCCAGGTGCAGGCGGCGGTGAGTGGGGCGGTCAGCACCATCAAATCCATCGCCGATGCCATTGCCCGGATCAACACCATCACCAATACCATCGCCGCCGCGGTGGATCAGCAGGGCGGCGTCACCCGCGAGATGTCGGGCAATATGCATGGCGCGGCGAGCGCCGTGGAGCAGGTGGGCCGCAGCCTCGAAGAGATTGCCGAGGCCGCGACATCAGCCGATGCCAAGGCCAGGCAGGCCGCCGCCACATCGCGGGCCTTGGCGGCGTAGCATGCTCAGGCCGCGCGCTTCTCCTGCGCGTGGCGCAGCAAGGCGAGGCCACGGTAAATGCCATGCACCATCTTGCTATAGGGCATGACCAGGAAAAACCCGATCACCAGCCCCAGATGCAACGCCAGCAGCACGCCCATCGCGCCGGTGTGGCGCAGGCCCAGCAGCAGCAGGCCAGAGGCCGCGATCAGCCAGAGCAGCCCCAGCATGGCGTATTCGCCGCCCAGCAGCTTCTTCGCCACCGGCACCGGGTCCGTCACCGTCTTGAGCCAGAGCAGGCCGGTGGTGCCGATCAGCATGCCAATCCCACCCCAGAAGCCGAGTTGCACCGGCAGCGAGAGGAAGGCATGCGGCGATTTCCAACCCAGAAAGTGATGGAAAATCGCCCCTGTGGTGGTGGCGGCAAAGCAGAGCATGAAGCCGCCAAACATCGCCTGATGCAGCCAGCGCTTGGTGGCGGAGAAACTGTCATCGACATCATTGCAGCCATGGCCGCCGCCACCGAGATTGCGCAGGGTGAGGATGTCAAAGGCGGCCTCGGCCACCGGCGCGGGTGAGGTGATGGGCTTTTGCGCCGTGCCGCGCCAATAGCGCCGCGCGCCCTGGCCCATCGCCAGCAGGGCAAAGCCGAAGGAGCCTCCGGCGAGGGTGATGATGAGCCAATAGGGCACCACGCGGAAGAAGGCGCCCACGCCGCTTTGCGCGGTGTAGAGTGTGGCTGGGTCCGCCAGCGCCATGGTCAGCAGCAGCGCCAACACCGGCGCCAGCACCGCCACCGCAGTCACCAGCGTGCCATTGCGCTCGAACAACCCACCCATGCCGGCGGGCCAGGCATATTCGGCGTAGGATTCGGCGCGCAGCGTGGCGAATGTCTGGGGTATATTGATCCCGAAGGCATGCGGCGGCGCGTATTGGCAGGCGTGGTAGCAGCCCTTGCAGCCATGGCAGAGGTTGGCGAGGTGGGTGAGGTCGGCCCCGGTGAATTCACGGCGCATCGCCATGGCGGGGAAGACGGCGCAATAGCCTTCGCAGTAGCGGCAGGCATTGCAGATTTCCATCTGCCGCCGGGCCTCCACCACCGTATCAGTTTCGGACAAGTTTCGCGGCCTCCTCGCCTGCAATGCGGCCAAAGACGGTGCCGATGGTCATGCCAAATCCGGCGAGATAGCCCTGGCCCAGGATATTGCCGGCCATGATTTCGCCGCTGGCGAAAATATTGGCGCTCGGCTTGCCATCGCTCATCATCACCCGGGCGCGGTCATTCACCTTTACGCCGAGGAAGGTGAAGGTGATGCCCGGCGCGAGCGGGTGGGCGTGGTAGGGTGGCTGGTCGATCCGCCGCGCCCAATGGGTTTTTTCCGGGGTGATGCCCTGGGTGCGGCAATCATCGAGTTTGCCGCCCTGGAAGGTGCCGGGCTGCACGGCGGCATTGTAATCGGCCACCACTTTTTCCAGCTTGGCCGCATCCAGACCCAATGCCGTGGCCAATTCGCCAATGCTGTTGGCTTTGAGCGGCGGGAAGACGCTGGGCAGGTAGTCATGCAGCGCCTGGCTGTCGGAAATGGCGAAGGCGCGTTGGTTGGGCTGCTGGGCGATCAGCCGGCCCCAGATGGCGTAGCGCTTGGGCCAGACATCCTCGCCTTCATCATAAAAGCGCTCGACATTTTCGTTCACCACGACGGAATAGGGCACGCAGTCCAGCCGCATCGCCAGGCCGCCATCGCACATGGGCGAGCGGGCATCATTGGCCACAGCGTGAAACTGCGTGGCGTCGCCCACCTCCTGCACGCCCTGGGCGAGGAGGTTCTTCAGCACCGTGCCCTGGGCATAGGGCGTGCCGCGAATCTGGAAATTATCCGCCGCATCCCCCCAATATTGCCGCAGCCATTCGCGATTGGCCTGGAAGCCGCCGGCGCTGGCGATGACCGATTTGCAGCGAATGCGCTCAGGGAAGCCGCGCCAGGAGATGATCGCCTCGCGGGCGAAACCCTCCTCCAGCAAAATCTCCTGCACCTCGGTGTCGTAGAGGATTTCGATGCCGAGCTTTTCTGCGGTGCGATACAGCGCATTCACCAGCGCCTTGCCGCCGCCGAGGAAGAAAGCATTGGTGCGGCTGAGCGAGAGCGTGCCCGAGAGGCTGGGCTGAAACACCACGCCGCAATCGCGCAAAAAGCCCGGCGCGTGCTGGCTGGCGCGGATGGTCATCCGGGCCAGCGCCTCATCGGTGCGGCCGCCGGTCACCCGCAGCAGATCATCCCAGTATTCCTCCTCCAGATAGGAGTCGGTCAGCACATCGGTGGGTGCGGGGTGCAACGCACGCAGGTTGCGGGTGTGGCGGGAATTGCCGCCGCGCATGGTCTTGGGAGCGTGCTCGGCGATAATGACCGAGGCGCCGGCCTGGGCGGCCGTGATGGCGGCCGAGAGCGCGGCATTGCCACCGCCCACCACCAGCACATCCCATGTTCGTGTAAAATCAGGCATGGGCGTCCTTAGGCGGCACTGGGCGTGGCTGTCCAGCGGGGGGCCGCGCCAGCGCTAGGAGGGCGTGGCCCCCGAGGCGCGCACCACCGGCGCCCAGCGCGCGCCTTCGGCCGCGACGAAGGCGGCGATGGCATCCGCCCCCTTGGGTGCGAGCGGCACCACGCCCACGGTGGTAAAGCGCTCGGCCACCGCAGGCTCTGCCATGGCGGCGGTGACCGCTGCGTCCAGCTTCTCGGCAATGGCGGGCGAGAGCCCGGCGGGCCCTGCGATGAGGAACCAATTCGACGCGATCACCCCTGGGAACCCCGCCTGCACCGTTGTGGGCACTTGCGGCAGCGAGGCAACGCCCCTCTCGCTCGACAAGGCCAGCCCGCGCAGCGTGCCTGCCCGCACCGCCCCGCTATGCGCCGCCAGCGTGTCCCAAAGGCTGTCAGTATCGCCCGAGAGCACGGATTGCTGTGCCTCGCCCGCGCCACGGAAGGGCACATGCAGCATCCGGGCATTGGCCTGCATGCCAAACAGCACCCCGGCCAAATGCCCGGCCGAACCCACGCCGGAGGAGCCAAAGGACACCGCCTCGGGCCGCGCTGCGGCGGCCGCGGCATATTCGGCCAAGGTGGTATAGCGGCTATCGCCCTTCACCGCGCAGAGTAGCGGAATGCCGCCAAAGATCGAAATATAGGCAAAGCTGCGGGCCGGGTCGTAGTTCAGGTTGGGGAAGAGCGTGGGCGCCACCGCCAGCGGGCCGGTATTGGTCACCAGCAGCGTATAGCCATCCGGTGCCGCCTGGGCAGCAAGGCCGGTGCCCAGCGCGCCACCGGCGCCGGCGCGATTATCGATGATGAAGGGCTGGCCCAGCAAGCGCTCCAGCCGCTCGGCCAGGGTGCGCATGATAATGTCACTGGCACCGCCCGGGGCGTAGGGGTTGATCACCCGCACCGGCCGGGTGGGCCAGGCGGGCTGGGCGGAGACCGCGGCGGGGGCTGCGATGGCGGCGGCGAGGGCCGCGCGGCGGGTGATGATCATTGCCTTGCTCCTGGGCAGTGGCGCGGCCGAATTGGGCAGGGCCGGGGGCGGCGCGCCATCATGGCGGCCTTTGTGCTTTTCCAAGCGAATTGCGTGCCAGAGGGACGCGGCAGGCTCAGCGCCGCGTCGTGCCCGTAAGCCGGCCTTGCGCGTCATAATTGCGGATGGTGTCGCCACTCACATCGCTGCGGCCGATCATCCGCCCTTGGGCGTCATAATGGCGGGTGGTGTCACCGCTCACATCGCTGCGGCCGGATTGGCGGCCCTGAGCGTCATAATAGCGGGTGGTATTGCCACTGGTCTCGCTGCGGCCGCCCATCCGGCCCTGGGCGTCGTATTCGCGGGTGGTGCTGCCGTTGGTTTCCGCCCGGCCGACATTGCGGCCTTGGGAGTCATAATACCGTGTCGTGCCATTGGTGGTCTCGGAGCGGCCGACCTGGCGGCCTTGCGCGTCGTAATCGCGCTTGGTGCCATTCGCGCCCGGCGCCTGCCAGGAATAATCCGGCTTGCCCTGGCCCATGGCGCCGAGGGGCAGCAGGAGGAATAGGATCAGGATCAAATGTTTCATGATGCCGGATTGTAGCCAGCTTTATGGCAGCATTTCGACGATCACGACCTCTCTGGCGTCACGATCCTCCAATTCGCGGGTGGTGGGCACCGCCATGCGCCCCACCTCGCGCACCCGCTCGGAGGAAAAATACGCCCGGCCGGGATCAGCCATCAGCACCCGCGCCCCCTGCCCCGCCATGGCCCGCAGCCAGGGGGTGATGTGGCGCGCCATGGGCGCCTCATAGCAGACATCGCCGGCCAGAATCACATCCCAGCGGCAGGGCTCGCCCACCATATCCTGCAAGAGCGGGTGTAGTTGCACGCCATTATGTGCGGCGTTGAGCCCCATGGCGGCGACTGCCAGCGGGTCGATCTCGCAGGCCTCCACCAGCGCAGCCCCGGCCTGGGAAGCGGCAATGCCGGCCAGGCCGCAGCCGGCGGCGAAATCCAGCACCCGCAACCCCGCCACCGCCACGGCGCCGTCCAAGATCAGCCGCGCCAGCGCGATGCTGCCCGGCCAGGCAAAGGCCCAGAAGGGTGGTGCAATGCCCCGCGCATCGAGCCACGCCTCGGTGGCCTGCCAGATGGGGGTGATTTCGCTGGCCAGATGCAGGGCAATTTCCGGCACCAGCGCCGGGTGGCTGATGATTGTATGCTCGGCCACGAAGGCCTGCGCCGTCACCAGCGGCCGATCACAATGGCCAGCGCCACCGCCAGGCCGACATCGCGATTGGCCTTGAAGAGTGCGAGGCACAGCGCCGGATTATGGATGTCCAGCACCATCACCTGCCGCCCCAGCATGGCCGCTGGCAGCAGCAGCGCGGGGTAGTAAAGCCAGGAGAGCCCCCCCACCCAGCCTGCCGCTGCCAGCAGCAGCAGCGTCGCGCCATAGCAGGCGATGAGGAAAGGGCGTGTCGTCGTGGCAAAGCGCCTTGCGGTGGAGCGCACGCCAATGGCCGCATCATCCTTTCGGTCCTGATGGGCGTAGATCGTATCATAGCCTAAAATCCAGCAAAACGCCGCAGCATGCAGCAGAGCCGCGACAAAATTCCAGCTCTCGGCGGCGGCGGCATAGCCCAGCGTGGCGCCCCAGCCAAAGGTGATGCCCAGCACCGCTTGCGGGTAATCCGTCACCCGCTTGGCCAGCGGATAAAGCACCACCGGCAGCAGCGAGAGCGCACCGAGCGCGATGGACAGCCCATTGAGTTGCAGCAGCACCAAAAGCCCGATCACAGAAAGGCCGATGAGAAACCACAGCGCCTGGCGCGGCTTGATGGCGCCTGAAGCGATGGGCCGGCCACGGGTGCGCTCCACCATGCGGTCCAGATCACGGTCCCACAGATCATTCACCACGCAGCCCGCGCCGCGCATCACCAGGGCGCCCAGGGCAAAAAGCCCGGCCAGCCAAAGCCCACGCCCCCAGCCCGGCGCCGCCATCGCAATGGCCCAGAGCCCAGGCAAATACAGCAGCCAGGCGCCGATCGGTCGGTCCGCGCGCATCAGCAGCGCATAGGGCCGCCAGCCCGCCGGCAGCCGCGCGACCCAGCCCTGGGTTTGGATATCGGTATGGCCTTGCATGGCGGCGATGAATCGCGGATGGGTGGGCTCGTGTCCATCCCCCGCATCCACACCGATCTGCATCTGGCACCGGCGATGGAGATCCCGGCGACACCGGGCCAATTGCACCACCTGGGCGTGGTGCTGCGCCGTGGCGTGGGCGATGCGGTGCGGCTGTTCAACGCCCAGGATGGCGAGTGGGAGGCCGAGATCGCGGCCATGCGGCGCGAGCGGGGGATGTTTCGCCTCGGCGCGCAGCTGCGCCCCGGCGCTGCCGAACCCGAATTGACCCTGGTGGTGGCGGCGCTGAAGCGCGATGCGATGGATTGGGTGGTCGAAAAGGCGACGGAGTTGGGCGTCACTGCCATCCGCCCGGTGCTCACCCGGCGCAGCGTCGCCAGCCACGCCAATATCGAGCGCCTGGGCAGCATCGCCCGCGGCGCTGCCGAGCAATGCGAAAGGCTCGGCGTGCCGCGCATAGAAGCGGCCCTTGCCTTGCATAGCCTGCTGGATGGCTGGCGGGCGGGGCCGCTGCTGGTGGCGGCCGAACGCCGCGCAGCGCCGCCGCTTGCCGCCGCTATGGCCGGGCTGGCCGCCACCGCGCCACGCGCCCTTCTGGTCGGCCCCGAGGGCGGCTTCACGCCAGAGGAACTTGACGATCTGGCGGCGCGGCCCTTTGTATCTCTTTGCCGGCTCGGCCCCCGCATCTTGCGGGCGGAGACGGCGGCGGTGGCGGGACTGGCGGCGCTGCAGGCGTTGGCTGGTGACTGGGCCGAGTAGCAACCTGTTCGAACACAAAGGCCAGCCATGTCCAACCCCGGTGAAGCGGATCCGACGCCGATCGAGAGCCTGCGGCAATTGGCCGAATGGTTTGCCGTCGGCAGCAAGCCGCGCGCGGCCTGGAGCATCGGCACGGAGCACGAGAAATTCGGCTTTCACCGCGAAACCCTGCTGCCGCCGCCCTATGCGCCGAACGGCATCGAGGCGGTGTTGCAGGGCATTCAGGCGCGTGGCTGGGAGCCGATTATCGATGCCGGCCATGTGATTGGCCTCAAGGGTGCCGGCGCCTCAGTCAGCCTTGAGCCGGGCGGGCAGTTGGAGCTGTCCGGCGGCATGGTGGCCAATCTGCACGATGCCGATATCGAGTTGCGCGCGCATTTGCGCGATGTGCATGCCGTGGCTGCCCCGCTCAATCTCGGCTTCTCGCCCATTGGCTTTCACCCCATCGCCACGCGCGATTCCATGCCTTGGATGCCCAAGAGCCGCTACGCGATCATGCGCCGCTATATGCCCACACGCGGCCAACTAGGGCTGGATATGATGCTGCGCACCTGCACGGTGCAGGTAAATCTCGATTTCGGCAGTGAGGAGGATATGGCGGAGAAGCTGCGGCTCTCGCTGGCCTTGCAGCCACTGGCCACAGCACTTTTCGCCAATTCGCCGTTTTATGAGGGCAAGCCCTCGGGCTATCTCTCCGGCCGGGCATGGGTTTGGACCGATACCGACCCTGACCGCACCGGCATCCCCGCCTGTGTCTTCGAGCCAGGCTTTGGTTTTGAGCGTTTTGTGCAATTCGTGCTTGACGTGCCGATGTATTTTCTGGCGCGCGAGGGGCAGTTGCTCGATGTGGCAGGGGCCTCCTTCCGCGATTTCATGGCCCATGGCCTGCATGGCCACCACGCCACCATGAGCGATTGGGCGGATCATGTGACCACCGTCTTCACCGAGGTACGGCTGAAGCGGTTTTTGGAGATGCGCGGCTCGGATGCTGGCTCACCGGCCATGTTGCAGGCGCAACCGGCCTTCTGGGTTGGGCTGATCTATGATGACGCGGCGCAGAAGGCGGCCACCGCGCTGACCCGCGAATGGAGCTTGGAGGAGGTGCGGCAATTGCGCCTCGACGCGCCGCGCCAGGGCCTTGCGGCGCGGATCGGCGGGCGCTCGCTGCGCGAGGTGCGCCA
>NZ_JBBARU010000023.1:24958-38254 GCF_040399605.1 Rhodovarius sp.
TGTCATGGCCATCGCCCATGATGGGCTGCGCGCGCGCGGCCTGGGCGAGGAGGTCTATCTCGCCCCCCTCGATGAAATCGTCGAAAGCGGCCTGACCCAGGCTGAGCGGGCGCTGCATTTGTACAACACGCTCTGGGCCGGCGATGCGGGGCGGATGCTGGCCCATGCCGAGGCCTGAGGCCCCGGCTCTGCCCGCCACCACAAGCAAAGGCTAGCAACCTTCGGCCGGCCGCCGCGTTGGGGCGGCGATGTCGGTCACCACCATCCTTGCCCCCGCCCGGCCGATCGGCCTGGCCGCGCCGCTCAGCGCGGCCTGCGCCTCGCTGATGGGCGGGGCCATGGTGCTGGCCATGCTGGGCCACGCCATGCTCGATACAAGCGACCCCGGCTGGATGCTGGCCGGCCCGCTGGGCTGGGACCCGACGCAATATCAACTGGCCTGGCGGTTCTTTGCCCAGGCGCCCTGGCAATGGCCGCCCGGGCTGAACCCTGATGGCGGGCTGGAACTGGCCGGCGGCATTTTCCATGCCGATGCCATCCCGCTGCTCGCTTTGCCAATGAAACTTCTGGCGCCGGGCATGGCGCAATATTGGGGGCCATGGCTGCTGGCCTGCGGCGTATTGCAAGGGTTTTTCGGCTGGGTGCTGATGGGCCACGCCACCAGCCACCCCATCGCCCGGGTGCTGGGAGCGGGGATTTTGCTGCTGCAACCCATGCTGCTCTCGCGCATGGGCGGCCATCTCGCCCTGGGCGGGCAATTCACCCTGCTGGCAGCGCTGGCTTTGGCGCTGCGGGCCGAAGCCATACCGCGCCGCCAGGGGTTGTTCTGGGCGGTGTTATTGCCCGCCACCGCGCTGATCCATGCCTATCTGCTGGCCATGGTGGCGGCGATCTGGGCGGCGGATTGGCTGCGCCGGGCGGTGGCATGCTGGCGCCCTACCCTTCTCGTCGAGGCCCTGGCCCTGCCCGCAGCCTGCGCCTTCGCACTTTGGCTATCGGGGTTTTTCAGCATCCTCGGCGGGCTGGGGGCGCCGGGCTATGGCCATATGATGCTCGACCTCGCCGGGCCATTTGACCGTGGCGATTGGGGCCGCTTCCTGCCCGACCTGCCCAGCGAGCCGCATCCGGAATCGGGCGATGTTTATCTCGGCCTGGGGGGGCTGGGCCTGCTGTTGCTGGGCGCGGCTTGTGCCGGCGGGCCGAGGCCGCTGCGGCGCCATTGGCCGCTGCTGGCGGCAGTGCTGGCCATGCTGGGCTTTGCGGTCAGCCACAACGCCACCCTGCTCGGCCAAACCGTCACGCTCTTCGAGCCGCCCGCCTGGCTGGAGGCCGCTTCCTCCACCTTGCGCGCCTCCGAGCGTTTCGCCTGGCCGGCGCTGTATCTGGCCCTGGTGCTGGCCATGATCGCGCTGTGGCGGCGGCTCTCCGGCGCCCAGGCCGCCTTGGCACTCGGCCTGCTGCTGGCATTGCAGGTGATGGATTTGCGCCCCGGCCTCGCTCGGCTCCACGGCGTGATGGCCGAGGCCCAGGCCATGCCCGCCCAGGGCTTCGCCCCCTTCTGGGCCGAGGCCAGCAGCCACTACCGGCGCATCCGCGCGGTGCCAGCAGCCAATCTCGGCACGGATTGGAAGCCCATTGCCAGCATCGCCGCACAACACCGCATGGCGACCGACGCCGTCTATCTGGCACGCATGGACCCGGTGGCGCTGGAGCGCCTGCAGCAGGCGATGGCGAGACGGCTGGCCGAGGGCCGCCACGAACCCGGCACGCTCTATGTGCTGCGCGACGCCCCCAGCCTGGCGCTGGCACGGGCTGCAATGGACCCGGCGCGGGACATGCTCGCGGTGATCGATGGCATGCAGGTGCTGGCGCCGGGCTGGTGGGTGGGGCGGGCTACCCCAGCAGCCGCCGCGCGTGGTCCAGCGCCCCCAGCAGCAGATTATCCGCCGCCTCCGCCGTCTTGAACGCCGAATGCCCGGTCAGGGTGGTATTGGGCAACAGCGTCAAAGGATGGCCCGCCGGCAGCGGCTCGATATCAAACACATCCAGCCCCGCATGGCCGATATGGCCAGAGCGCAGGGCCGCGATCATCGCCGCCTCATCCACCACCGCGCCGCGCGCGGTGTTGACCAGAATGGCGCCGGGCCGCATCCGGGCAATGCGCTCGGCCGAGAGAAACCCGCGCGTCTGCTCCGTCAGCAGCAAATGCAGGCTGAGCACATGGCTCTCGGCCAAAAGCGTATCGAGATCGACGAATTCCACCCCCTGCGCCGCGCGTGGGGTGCGGTTCCAGGCCAGCACCCGCATGCCGCCACCGCCGGCGATGCGCGCCACCTCGCGGCCAATGCCGCCAAAACCCAGCAGCCCCAGGGTGCGGCCGGTGAGTTGCAGCCCCTCGAAACGCGGAAAACCACCGGCACGAATGCCGCCATCCATCCGCGCCGTCTTGCGCGCCGCATCCCACATCAGGGCAATGGTGTGCTCGGCCACCGCGGTATCGCCATAGCCGGTGATGATGTGCACGCTCACGCCGATGGCGGCCAGCGCATCGGGGTCCATGTAGCTGCGCGCCCCGGTGCCGAGAAAAATGATGTGCCGCAGCCGCGGATGGGCGGCCACCGCCTCGGTCGGCAGATTGGTGCCATCGACGATCACCGCATCGACATCGGCCAGCGCCGTGGCCAGCGCGGCCGGGGCCATGAGAATCTCCACCTCCGGGTCGCCCGGCCGGCGCAGGCGGGGAATGCCGCTCGCGATATCCGCATCCGCATCGATCACCCTGAAACGCATCGCCCGCTCCCTGTCATGGCCGGCGCATTAGAGCATGTTCCCAGGCTTTGGCATCACCGCGGCGGGAATAATCGCCCCGGCCCTGCCGGCCTGACGTCAATCACCCTTGCCCAAGCCCACCCCGGCATGGCCTGATACCCTCCAGGACGGCGAAACGCCGCCATGGAGAGGAAACAACATGAGTATCACCCGCCGCGCGGCACTCGCCGTGCCATTGCTGGCCGCACCGGCCTTTGCCCAGGCCCGCTGGGTGCCCGAGCGGGCGATGCGCATGATCATCCCCTGGGCGCCGGGTGGCAGTTCGGATGTGCAACTTCGCAACCTGGCCGACCTTGCCTCCCGCGCGCTCGGCCAAACGGTGGTGGCGGAGAATCGCGGGGGTGCCGGCGGCACGCTGCATGCGGTGCATCTGGCGCGCGAGGCCCGGCCGGATGGCTATACCATCGGCCAGATGCATCTCTCGGTGATCCGCCGCCCCTTCCTGGTGCGCACGCCGCAATGGGATACGACGAAGGATTTCACCCATATCATCGGCCTCACCGGCTGGCTCTTTGGCGTGGCGGTGAAGGCGGATGCGCCATGGCGGAATTTCCGCGAATTCCTCGATGACGCGAAGCGCCGGCCGGGGCGGATTTCCTTTGCCACATCGGGTGTTGCCACCTCCAACCACCTCGCCATGGAGCAGATCATCGGCCGCGAGGGAATCGAGATGCTCCATATCCCCTTCCGCGGCGCGCCCGAGGGGGTGACGGCGGTGATCGGCGGCCAGGTCAGCGCCATTGCCGATAGCTCCGCCTGGGCACCGCAGGTGGAGGCCGGCGCCATGCGCCTGCTTTGCGTCTGGAGCGCCGAACGCGCCCGCCGCTTCCCCGATGTGCCCACGCTCAAGGAGTTGGGCTTCGACATGGTGTTGACCAGCAATTATGGCCTTTCCGGCCCGCCTGGGATGGATCCCGGCGTGGTGCGGGTGCTGCATGATGTCTATCGCGAGGGGTTGATGAGCGAGCCCAATACCCGCGTGCGCGACCAATACGACATGCCGCTGGTCTATCTCGACAGCGCGCAATACACCGATTTCGTCCGCCAGCGGGCGGAGATCGAGCGCGAGATCATCACCCGCCTCAATATCCGGATGGAGTAGGCCCGATGCGCATTTCCCGCCGCTCCTTGCCATTGCTGGCCACGCCCGCCTTTGCCCAGGCGCGCTTTCCCAATCGGCCGATCCGCTTTCTCATCCCCTGGCCGCCCGGCGGCAGCCTCGATGCGCTGCATCGGCGGATGTTCGAGGTGTTCCAGCAAGATACCGGCCAGCCGGTGCTGATCGAGAATATGCCCGGCGCGCGCGGCACGCGTGGGGCCACCTTCCTGGTGCAGCAGGGGCGGCCGGATGGCTATACCCTGGCGCATCACCACCTCTCCATCATCCGCCACCCCTTCCTGACCCGGCAGCCGACCTGGGATCCGGTGGCGGATTTCACCTATATCATGCAGATCACCGGCTTCGTCTTCGGCACCGTGGTGCGCAGCGATAGCCCCTATCGGACATGGGCGGATCTGATGGCCGCCGCCCGGCAGAAACCGGGCGAGCTGACCTATTCCACCTCTGGCATTGCCACCTCCAACCACATCGCGATGGAATTGCTGCTGGAGCGCGAGCGGGCGAACATGACCCATATCCCCTTCCGCGGCAGCCAGGAGGGGGTGACCGCGCTGCTGGGGCGGCAGATCACCGCGATCAGCGATTCGTCGAGTTGGCGCGAGCAGGTGTTGGCCGGCCAGTTCCGCCTGCTCAGCGTCTGGACGCCCACCCGCCTGCCAAGCTTTCCAGACGCGCCCACGCTGCGCGAGTTGGGCTATGGCATGAGCGTGACCAGCCCCTATGGCATCACCGGGCCGCGGGGGATGGAGCCGGAGGTGGTGGATTTCCTGCACCGCGCCTTTCGCAAGGCGCTGCTTGATGAGGGCAGCCAGCGAATCATGGCGCAATGGGAGATGCCCAATGAGTATCTCGGCCCCCAGGCCTATGCCGAATTCGCCCGCGAAAGGGCGGTTTTCGAGCGCGAGACGGTGGCCCGGCTGGGATTGAGCATCGACTGAGACAGCCCAGCGCCGCTTGCAGCCCTGGGCCATGCGCTTGGCATTCCGTATTGGCGCCTGAGGCCCTATTGTGGCGGGATGAACAAGCCGCGCGTCGCCCTTTTTGTCACCTGCCTGGTGGATACCTGGCGCCCCAGCGTGGGCTTCGCCGCCATCAAGCTGCTGGAAGATGCAGGCTGCACCGTGGAGGTGCCGATGGCGCAAACCTGCTGCGGCCAGCCCGCCTATAACAGCGGTGACCGTGCCAATGCCCAGGCGATCGCCCGCCAGGTGATCGGCGCCTTTCGCGGCTTCGACTATGTCGTCGCCCCCAGCGGCAGTTGTGCCGCCATGATCAGCCACCACTACCCCGCCCTCTTCGAGGAGACCGACCCCACAGCCCTGGGCGAGGCCCGGGAATTGGCCGGGCGCACCCATGAACTCACCGCCTTTTTGCATGATGTGCTGGGGGTGAAGTCCATTGCCGGCCAGCTGAGCGCCACCGTGGCCTATCACGATAGTTGCTCGGGCCTGCGCGAATTGGGCGTGCGCGCCCAGCCCCGCGCCCTGCTCTCGGGCATCACCGGCCTTAGCGTGCAGGAACTGGCCGAACCTGATCTCTGCTGCGGCTTCGGCGGCACCTTCTGCGTGAAATACCCCGAGATCAGCACCCGCATGGTGAGCGACAAGGTGGCCGACATCACCGCCACCGGCGCCACCACCCTGCTCGCCGGCGATATGGGCTGCCTGATGAACATGGCCGGGCGCCTCTCGCGCGAGGGCAGCGCGATCAATGTGCGCCATGTGGCCGAGGTGCTGGCGGGCATGACCAGCGCCACGCCGGCAATCGGCAAGAAAATGTGATGGCTCCGGCCGAGGGTTTTTCCCCGCCCGGGCTCCTCCACAGCCTGCTGCAGGACGGCTTTGCCCGGTTGCGCCCGGCTGAGATGGCGGCTTGCCTTGCCCTGCCCCTCCAAACCTTGGCCGATTTCGCCGCCAGTTGGGATGGGCTGGAGATTGACAGCTTCATGGCCGATGGCGGGCGCTACCGCCGCCGGAGGCATGCCAATTTCACCGCCCTGCGCGGCCAGGCGCCGCGCCGTGGCCTGCATCGGCCGCATTTCCAGGCCAGCGTGCATAATACCCTCAATGGCGGGCTGGATCGGTGGTTCGCCCCCATCCTCGATGCCACCTTGGCCAATCCCACTGCGACAGCGCTGCTGGCCCTGGGCGGGCGAGCGGCCGATGCGCTGCACCCCGGCAAAAGCTGGTTCATTGAAATGCACCAATTCCGCATCGAGGCCACCGCCGGCGCGCCGGGCTACCCCACGCCCGAGGGCACGCATCATGATGGTGTTGATCTCGTGCTCATCGCCATGATCGACCGCGCCAACCTCACCGGCGGCGAAACCCTGGTGACGGATAATGATGGCGCTGAATTGGCGCGCTTTACCCTAGATGGGCTGCTTGATACCGCCATTCTCGACGATGCAAGGGTGATGCATGGCGTCACCGCCATCGCCCCCACCACTGCCGCCCAGCCCAGCCGGCGCGATGTGCTGGTGGCGACCTGGAAGGCTGTTTGAAAATCAGTACCGAATGAGGCGCCGGAACAGCACCATAGGCAGCACAATCCCTGCCGCGAGTGACGCCCCCAGGATGGGAAGCGCATAAGACTGCGCCGCGGACGAGGCGAATTTCTCCATCATGATCACGCCCACCACACCACAGCCGAAAATACCCAGGCCGAGAAACCGGCCGCCCAGCGTGACTTCACGGCGTGGCTCGGGGGCAGGAAATTCCATAGTACGACCTCATTCATTGCGAAGCCGATACTATAAGGGCAGAGCGCACTTATGCAACGCCGCGCAGCGCCACCACCATGCCATTATCGGTTTGCAGATAGAGGCTGGCATTGGCCACCGCGGGCTGCAGCTGCGAGCCGGCGGGAAGGCGCTGCCGCGATGAGATCGAGCCATCGGTGGCATTAACCTCGAACAGCATGGCATGGCTGCCCGCCACCAGGAGCCGCCCGCCCGCCAGCACCGGCGGCCCCCAGCTGATCGGATCGCGCGAGCGGGGAACATCGACAAAGCGCGGCAGCGGGCAAATCCAGCGCACCCGGCCATCATCGCGGCTCAGCGCCATCAACTGATTGTCGCGCGTCAGCATGAAGAGCCAGTCACCGCTCGACCATGGCGTCTGGCTGCCGCCGACCTCACGCTCCCAGACCCGCCGGCCGGAGCGGAGATCCACAGCCGTTGCCAAGCCACCCAGCCCCACGGCGAAGACCCGGCCGCGATCAATGACCACCATCGCGGTGATCGCGCCGATATCGGCAATCGAGGCACCCACGGCACGGTTGCCAGCCAAGCTCTCATTCCAGATCGTCCGGCCATCGGCCAGGCGCAGCGCGGTCAATTCGCCCGAGGCCATGCCCGCGACCACAGTATCGCCGTCCACCGCCACTGAGGCGAGGCCGAGGGGCAGCGCCTGCACCGGCTGGCCACGGAAGGTCCAGATCACGCGGCCATCCTCGATGGACAGCGCCACCAGGCTATTCTCGGTGGTGGGCACCAGCAGGCGCCCGCCCGCCACCGTCAGCCCGCCACGCGCCGGCGATGGCAGGGGGGCGCGCCATTTGATCGCGCCATTGGCAGGGTCGATCGCCATGGCCTCGGCGAGGCCGGTCACCGCATAGAGCACGCCATCGGCGAAGGCGATGGCCCCGCCCAGCGCGCCATCACGGTCGCTGCGGGGGCGGGTATCGGTCTGCCAACGTCGGTCGCCGCGCGCCACATCCAGCGCACTGACCCAGCCAAAGGCATCCATGGCATAGACCGAATCGGTGGTGATGATGGGGTTGGCCGTCATCCGGTAGCGATAGGAATTGCCGCTGCCGATGTTGGTGCGCCAGGCCTCGCTGAGCGGCTGCGGCAGCGCCGGATGGCCCGGTGCATGCAAAAGATTGCCCCCGGGCTGCAGCCAATCGGCGTTGAGTTGCGGTGCTGGCAGGGTCAGGCTGCGGCTGGCAGCATCAGCATCCACATCCACCGGCTTTGCGGCATTGACATTGGCCACCGCCACGCGCTCGCCCGCCAGGGGCTGCTTGGCGGTGCCGAGCACACGCTCGACCAGGTCGGTCATGGTGTCGCAGCCGGCCAGCAAGGTTGCGGCGCCGGCGAGGAGGGCAGTTCGGCGGGTTGCCATGCGATTATCCATCAATCCCGGAGAGAAGACGCTGGGCGCGGTCACGCACCCCCTGCGGGACGCCATCGTCGCGCGCGAGTTCGGTGAGGCCACGCCGGGCCTCTGCGGTATTGCCGGCGGAAAGCGCCGCCAGGGCCACGAGTTCGCGCGCCGAGGCGCGCCAGGGCCCTGCGGCGGCGAGCGGCGCGAGGCGGGCCTGCACCTCGGCGGCGCGCGTCGCGCCCTCGGCCAGCACATGCAGGCCCCACAGCAGCGTGGCCAGTTCACGATAGAGCGGGTCGGCGCTGGCATCGGCCGAGACGCGCTCCCACATCGCCAGTGCCGCCGCGCCATCCCCGGCCTCTGCCGTGAGGGCGGCGGCGCGAAGCTGGCTCAGGATGCGGTAGCCAGTGGGCGCGCCAGCGCCGAGTGCGGCCATGCGCGCGGCCACGGCGGAGCTGTCAGCCCCCTCGGCCGCGGCATCGCGCGTGGCGGCGAGAAAGGCCTCGGCCACGGCCACGGCATTGCGATTCTCATACCATTGCCAGCCCTGCCAGCCGCCCACCGCCGCCAGCACAAACATGGCCAGCGCCGCGAATAACCCGCCAAAGCGCCGCGCCAGCAGCGCCGCCCGCTCCTGGCGGATCTCCTCATCGACCTCATCAACCAAATCGGGCACTGGTGGCACATCCTGCAAAAGCTGAGGCGGTATAGCCCCGCATCGACCAAGCGTTAAGGCCTGCCGGGCAATACTGCGGGATGCGCATCATTCGCCTTCCCCTTCTGCTGCTATTGTTGGGCGGCTGTGATGGCCCGGGCCTCTTCGCGCTCGGCGCCGTCAATGTGGCATCACTCACCCTGACGGGCCGCGCGGCGGGTGACATTGTGGTGAGCGGCATCTCGGGGCGGGATTGCTCAATTGCCCGGCTCGACCTCGGCCAGCGCTATTGCGGGCCCGATACCACGGCCGAGCCGCCGCCGCCCGCCTACTGCACCCGCAGCCTTGGCATGGTGGATTGCTGGACCACCCCGCCTTTGGCCACGCCCGCCCTGCGCGGCCTGGCCGATGCGCCGGCGCCAGTGGGCGGCGATATGCGGCGATGGCCCTATTTGTGGTAGCGCCCTACCCGAGGGCGGCTTAGAGCCGCTTTGAAGCCTGTTTCATTCGCCTCGGCTCATTGCGCGGGCTATAAATATTTGTTTTTCAAGAATTTTTATCCGCTCAAACAATTCTGTTTGAACAGATGATGCGCTAGATCGCCACGCGCACCCCCAGCTCCACCACCCTATCGGAGGGGATGCGGAAAAACTCGGTGGCGGGCACCGAATTGCGGCTCAGCAGCCGGAACAGCCATTGCTGCCATGGCCACATCTTGGGCACCGCCGCCTGCACAATGGTCTCACGGCCGAGGAAGTAGCTGGCCTGCATGGTCTCGAAGCGGATGAGCCCTTCGGCGTTGAGCAGCTCCAGCTCGCGCGGAATATTGGGGCTCTCCTGGAAGCCATAATGCAGCAGCACGCGGTGGATATTGGGTGCCAGCTCCGTCACATCGCGTCTGCGCGCGTCACTGACCACCGGCACATCCTCGTTCAGCACCGTCACGAACAGCACCCGCTCATGCAGCACCTTATTGTGTTTGAGGTTGTGCAGCAGGGCGCCGGGCAGGAAATCCTTCTCGCCGGTCATGAAAATAGCAATGCCGGGCACACGGATGGTGCGCGATTGCGGCAGGCGGGCGATGAAGGAGGAGAGTGGCAAGCTATCCTGCCTAAAGCGGGCAAAGAGCAATTGCCTACCCTGATACCAGGTGACCATCAGCCCCGCGGTCAGAACTCCCAGCAGCAGCGGCACATAGCCACCTTCAGGGATTTTCAGCGCGGTGGCGACGAAGAACATGACGTCCATCATCACCAAGGGCGCGAAGACGAAAATCACCGCCGCCATCGACCAGCCAAAATTCCGCCGCAGCACCAGCACCGCCAGGATGGAGGAGGCAATGAAGGTGCCCGTCACCGCAAAGCCATAGGCTGCCGCCAGACTGTCGGAATTCTTGAATTCCAGCACCAGCACAACCACGCCAACAAAAAGCGCGAAATTGACCTGCGGCAGATAGATCTGCCCCTCCTCAGTGGCCGAGGTATGGGTGACGACGAGGCGCGGCAAAAGCCCCAGCTGCACGCATTGCCGGGCAATGGAGTAGCAGCCCGAAATCAGCGCCTGCGAGGCGGTGACGGTGGCCGCACAGGCCAAAATCACCAGCGGCACCCGGAACCATTCCGGCGCCATCAGATAGAATGGGTTCTCAATCGCCGCCGGATCGGAGAGCAGCAAAGCGCCCTGGCCAAAATAATTCAGCGCCAGCGCCGGCAGCACAAACACCATCCACATCACCCGGATGGGACGGCGGCCGAAATGGCCCATATCAGCATACAGCGCCTCGGCCCCCGTCACCGCCAGCACCACAGCGCCCATCGCGAAGAAGGCCTCCAGATGGTAAAAGGCAAAGAATTGCAGCGCATAGGTGGGGGAGAGCGCCCAAAGCACCTCGAGGTGCTGCACCACCTGCACAGCCCCTAGCAGGCCAATCACCAGGAACCACACGGCGCAGACGGGGCCAAAGAAATAGCCAATGGAATGGGTGCCGCGAAACTGCACGGCGAAAAGCGCGATCAACAGCGCGAGCGAGATCGGCACCACGGCATGTTCGAAGACCGGGTTCACCACCTTCAACCCCTCGACCGCCGAGAGCACCGAGATGGCCGGCGTGATCACGCCATCGCCGAAGAACATCGCCGCACCGACAATGCCGATCAGCACCACCGCCCAACGGCCCCGCCGGGTGGTGCTGCTGCGCATGGCCAGCGCCATCAGCGCCAAAATACCGCCCTCGCCCCGGTTATCGGCGCGCATGATGACCATCACGTATTTCACCGTGACGGTGAGCATCAGCGACCAGAAGACCAGGCTCAGCACGCCCAGGATCTCCCACCGCTCAATGCCCCCCGCCTCGAAATGCAGCAGCGAGGCGCGCAGCGCATAGAGCGGCGAGGTGCCGATATCGCCATAGACCACCCCCAGCACGCCCAACATGCTGGCCGCCGTCAGCCGGCCTGTAGGGTCATGCCTGGCGGGCGGTGCTGCCTCAGGCGTGCTGGCGGGAGCGACGGGCGGGGGGGCTGATTGGGTCATCCTGCGGCGCAGCATAGCGTGGCGCGGGCCCGGCTTGCAGTGGGCGGGGGATAATTATCGCGGCGCAGCCCTTGGCGGGGAGCCTGCCCTGGCACAGCCGGGCGGTGGCGACAAAGCTGCGCGGCCCATCCTCTGCCCCCCCGGCGAGGCGCAGCGCCGCCCCCAGCCTCGCGCGCTCGGCCGCGGGCAGGCCGACCAGAAAGGCGCCCACAAAGCCCTGCCCGCTCAGCCCGGGCCCCACCAATCGGCCCATGCTGCGCGCATAGAATTGCGCATCATGGGCGACATAACCGCCCTCGCTCTGCCCCTTGGGTTCACCCCTCGCGGCGGTAGCGGAAATCGCAATGGCTCGCCCCGCCCATAATGGTCTGGGTGCGGGTGAGCTTCAGCTTCGGGTCATAGCCCACGCAAAAGGCAGCATCGCGGTTGCAGGAGAGCACGGCGCCCAATGTGCCCAGCCCCATCTCGCGATAGGATTCGGCATAGCGGCAGCGCTTGACGTTGAAATCGAAGCGATCCGCCGTCTTCTCCAGCACCTCTATCTGCAGCGCGTCATCCTTTGTCCAACGCGGCAGAATTTCGGCGAAATGCTCGATGCCGGGGTTGGGTGTTTCGGCGGCAGCGGCGGCGCCGGCCTGCTCGGCCAGCTTGTTGATGGCGCGGGCCAGCAGGGCGGTGGCGCGCTCTTCGCCCAGCTCGGCGGCGAGTTCGACAAAAATTCCCTTGGCAAAGGCGGCCTCGATCCGCCTTTGCACCAGAATGCCGATGCCCTGTTCAGTGGCCACGGAGAATCTGGCTCAGGAACAATTGCAGCCGCTCGGTCTGCGGGTTTTCAAACAAGGTGGTGGGCTCGCCGGTCTCGACGATCTCGCCACGGTCCATGAACACCACCCGGTCAGCCACCTGGCGGGCAAAGCCCATTTCATGGGTGACGCAGATCATGGTCATGCCGGTTTCGGCCAGCATCACCATGGTGTCCAGCACCTCCTTGATCATCTCGGGGTCGAGGGCGGAGGTCGGCTCATCGAAGAGCATGATCTTGGGCTTCATGCACAGCGCGCGGGCGATGGCCACGCGCTGCTGCTGGCCGCCCGAGAGCTGGCCTGGGTATTTCAAAGCCTGCTCCGGAATGCGCACCCGCTCCAGATACTCCATCGCCAGCGCCTCGGCCTCCTTCTTGGGCATCTTGCGAACCCAGATCGGCGCCAGGGTGCAGTTCTCCAGGATGGTAAGGTGCGGAAACAGGTTAAAACTCTGGAACACCATGCCCACCTCGCGGCGGATGGCGTCGAGGCTTTTCAAATCATCGGAAAGTTCAATGCCATCGACCACGATCTTGCCCTGCTGGTGCTCCTCCAGCCGGTTGATGCAGCGGATCATGGTGGATTTGCCCGAGCCCGAGGGGCCGCAGACCACCACACGCTCGCCCAGTGCTATATCGAGGTTGATGTCGCGCAGCACATGCAGCGCGCCAAACCACTTATTCACGCCGGCCAACGAAATGGCGGGGGGCGCATTGGTCTGCACCGAGGAATGCAGTGTTTCGGCGGCGCTCATCGGCGATCTCCGGGATATGGGGTGGAACGGGGCCGGCTCATCGCCGGCGCCCATGGTTGAGTTCGCTCTCCAGCTTCGCGCTGTATTGGCTCATGGCGAAGCAGAAGACGAAATAGATGAGGCCGATGGTCACATAGACCTCGACCGCGAAGCCCTGCCACATCGGCTCTATGATGGCGGTTTTGCCCGCCGTCAGCAGGTCAAAAATGCCAATGATGAGGACGAGGCTGGTATCCTTGAAGAAACCGATAAAGGTATTGACCAGCGGCGGAATCACCAGGCGCAGCGCCTGGGGCAGGATGATGAGGCCGGTCTTTTGCCAATAGCTGAGCCCCAGCGCCTCCGCCGCCTCATATTGGCCCTTGCTGAGCGCCTGCAGGCCACCGCGCACCACCTCGGCCAGATAGGCGCCGGCGAAGAGGATGATGGCGATCTGCGCCCGCAGCAGCTTGTCGATATTCATCCCCTCGGGGAGGAAGAGCGGGAACATGACG
>NZ_JBBARU010000024.1:0-25038 GCF_040399605.1 Rhodovarius sp.
TCCGCACCCTGGGTTCGATCTGAGTGAAACTCAACACATTCCGTGCCGCGAATATGCCCGCCGCCATGGCGCAGCTGCGCGCCGCGCTGGGCGAGCATGCGGTGCTGCTGCAAACCCGCGAATTGCGCGAGGGGGTGGAGATCACCGGCGCCAGCCCGCCCTCCGAGGCCGGGGATGACGAGCCGTGGATGATCGAGCCCGAGCCCAGCACTGGCCCTGCCCTGGCCAGCCTGCCGCTCGATCAACCGCTCTTCCTGGTCGGCACGCCCGGCGCGGGCAAGACCCTGAGCTGCGTGAAGCTGGCCACCCGCGAGGTGCTGGCCCACCGCCCGCCGCTGATCATCACCACCGATGCGGCGCGGGCCGGCGCGGTGGAGCAATTGGCTGCCTTTGCCCGGGTGCTGGGCGTGGTCTTTGCCGTTGCCACCACCCGCAATGCGCTCACCAAGGCGATCGCCCGCGCCGCACCCGGCCAGGCGGTGCTGGTGGACACTGCCGGCTGCAATCCCTTCGACCCCTCGGCTGCAAAGGCGCTCGCAAGTTTGATCCATGGTCTTGGCAATATCGTGCTGGTGCAGGCCGCCGGCCTCTGCGCCCAGGAGGCGCGCGAGGAGGCGCGGGCCTTCCTCGCCCTGGGCGCCACCCTGCTGCTGCCCACGCGGCTCGATGTGGCGCGGCGCATGGCCGGCACCCTGGCCGCCGCCCGCGCCGGCCTTGCCATGACCGAGGCCGGCACCAGCGCCGACCCTGGCCTTGGGCTCACCCCCATCACCCCTGCCTTTCTGGCGGCCCGGCTGCGGGGGCGGCCGGAATGAGCGGGCGGGTGCTGGGCGTGGCCTCCGGCAAGGGCGGCGTGGGCAAGACGGTGCTGGCCATCGGCCTGGCCCAGGCCCTGGCCGAGGCGGGGGAGAGGGTGCTGCTGATCGATGCCGATCTGGGCCTGGCCAATGTGGATGTGCAACTCGGCCTTCCGGCCGGGCCTGATCTGGGCATGGTGCTGGCCGGCAGGTTGGGTTTGCAGGCGGCGCTGCACCGCCATCGAGGTGGCTTTGCCGTCCTTCCCGGGCGTTCGGGCAGTGGCGCGCTGGCGGGCTTGGGGGCTGATTCCATGGCGCAATTGCTGGTGGCGGCGCGTGGCAGCTTTTCCATCATCCTGCTCGATATCGGCGCTGGCGTGCAGGCGGCGCAGCGCCGCCTTCTGGCCCTGGCGGACCTCGCCCTGATCGTCGCCACCGAGGAGCCCACCAGCCTCACCGATGCCTATGCCGTGCTGAAATTGCTGCGGCAGGACCGCCCCGATGCCGATGCCCGGATCGTCGCCAATATGGCCGGCGGCGCGGCGGGGCTGCGGGTGTGGCAGGTGCTCGATGGTGCGGCGCGCAATTTCCTGGGCGCGCCGGTGGGTTTTGCCGGCGCGGTGCGGCGCGATGGCAAGGTGGCGGATGCCATCCGCCACCAGCAGCCCATCCTGCTGCGCCACCCCACCAGCCAGGCGGCGGCGGATATCCGGGCGCTGGCAGGCGGGCTTAGCCGCTGAGCCGCCATGTTATTGGTGAACTCCAGCCCATGCTGGCCGCCATCGCCTTGGCAAAACGCCCGCCGCGCGCTTGACTGGGGCTTATGGAAACGCTGCCGCTCTCGGGCCTTAAGGTGCTCGACCTCACACTCGCCCGCGCCGGTCCCACCTGCGTGCGGCATCTGGCCGATTGGGGCGCCGATATCATCCGGGTGGAACCCCCGGGCAATGCCGATGGTTTTGGTGGCGCGCGGGATGGCTTTGATTCCACCAACCTGCACCGCAACAAGCGCGGCATCGCGCTCGACCTGAAAAGCCCCGCGGGCCATGCCGCCTTCCTGCGCCTGGTGGCCTCGGCCGATGTGCTGGTGGAGAATATGCGGGTGCAGGTGAAGCACCGGCTGAAGATCGACCCGCAGACCCTGACTGAGATCAACCCGCGGCTGGTCTATGCCTCGATTTCCGGCTTTGGCCAGACCGGGCCCTATGGCAATCGCGGCGGCGTGGACCAGATCGCCCAGGGGCTGGGTGGCCTCATGTCCATCACTGGCGAGCCAGGGCGCGGGCCGATGCGGGTTGGCATCCCCATTGATGACCTCACGGCCGGCAATCTGTTGGCCTTGGGCGTGATGATGGCGCTGTTCGAGCGGACAAAAACCGGCCGCGGCCGCTGGGTGCACACCTCGCTGCTTGAGGCCCAGGTCTTCATGCTCGATTTCCAGGCCACACGCTGGCTGATGGATGGCGAGGTGGCCGGCCAGGCCGGCAATGACCACCCGGTGAATACCCCCATGGGCGTCTTCCCCAGCGCCGATAAGCCGATCAACATCGCCGCCTCCAGCCCCAAGCTGTGGGAGGTGTTTGCCCGCGCGGCGGGGCGTGAGGATTGGCTGGCAAAGCCCGAATGGGCCACCCCCAACGGCCGCACCCAGGACCGTGCCGCGCTCAATGCGGCGATTTCCGAAGAGACGAAAAAGCACCCCTCGGAATGGTGGATTGACCGGCTGGAACAGGCCGGCATCCCCTGCGGCCCGATCAATAATATCCAGGAGGTCTTCGAGGACCCGCAGGTCCGCCATCTGGGCATGTCCTGGCCGGTGCCGCATGCCCGCCTGGGCACCGCGCAGGTCGTGCGCACGCCGCTCAATATCGAGGGGCTGAAGCCCGGCGTGCATCGCCCCGTGCCGGCACTGGGCGAGCATGCCGATGAAATTCTCACCGAAGCCGGCATGTCGCCGGCCGACATCGCCTCACTCCGCGCCAGTGGCGCCTTAGGGAACTGATTATGGAATTCGCAGACGGAAAAATCCTGGCCACCATCAAGGACGGCGTGGGCACCATCACCTTCAACCAGCCCGAAAAGCGCAATGCGATGAGCATCCCGATGTGGGATGGCATGGCGGCGGCCCTCGATGCCTTTGAGGCCGACCCCGCGGTGCGCTGCGTGGTGCTGGAAGGTGCGGGCGGCAAGGCTTTTGTCAGCGGCGCCGATATCAGCCAATTCGAGAAGAGCCGTTCTGATGCCGAGGCGCAGAAGGAATATGGCCGCCTCACCGGGCATGGCCGGGAGAAACTCACCAATTTCCCCAAGCCGGTCATCGCCAAGATCCAGGGCTTTTGCCTCGGCGGCGGCATGGGCATTGCCATGTCCTGCGACATGCGCATTGTCGGCGAGGGCAGCGAGTTGGGTATTCCCGCTGCCCGGCTGGGCATCGCCTATGGCTTTGATATGGTCAGCGCCCTGGTCAGCCTCGTCGGCCCCTCCAACGCGCATATGATCCTGATGTCGGGCGACCGCTTTTCCGCCCCCGAGGCGCTGCGCATGGGGCTGATCAACAAGCTGGTGCCGGCCGAGGAACTGGACGCCGCCGTGGGCAAGCTCACCGCGCAACTCGCCATCAACGCGCCGCTCTCGCTGCTGGCCAATAAGCGCACCGTGCGCGCGGTGCAGGCGCGCGACCCGGATATGGCAGCCATCGACGCCGCCTCCGCCGCCTGCTTCGACAGCGCCGATTATGCCGAAGGCCGCCGCGCCTTCATGGAAAAGCGCAAACCCGTCTTCACGGGCCGCTGAGATGGACGCCCGCGCGCCCAGCTACTCCACCGCCTGGCCCTCGATTGAGGGCCAGGTGAGCCCACAGGAATGGCAGGCGCGCTGCGACCTCGCAGCCTGCTACCGGCTGATGGATCTGCACGGCATGACCGACATGATCTACAACCACATCACGCTGCGCATCCCCGGCACCGATCATCTGCTGATCAACCTCTACGGGCTGCTCTATCGCGAGATCACCGCGACATCGCTGGCGAAGATCGATGTCGAGGGCAATATCATCTGGAAGCCGGATACCGATTACGGCATCAATAAATCCGGCTATGTTATCCATGGTGCCATCCACACCGCGCGGCCGGATGTGGCGGCGGTGATCCACACCCACACCCGCGCCGGCATGGCGGTGTCTGCCATGCAATGCGGGCTGCTGCCGCTGACGCAGACGACGATGCGCTTTGTCGGCCATCTCGGCTATCACGATTACTATGGCCCGGCGGTTGATCTGGCCGAGCGGGAGAGCATCGTGGCCGATCTCGGCCCGCATGATGCGATGATCATGCGCAATCACGGGCTGCTCACCGCCGGGGCCACGCTGCAACAGGCCTTCAACACCATGTATCAGTTGGAGGGCGCCTGCCGCGCCCAGGTTGATGCCATGGCCGCGCGCACCGAATTGACCATGCCCGGGGCGGATATCCTGGAGAAGACCGCGCATCTCTACCAGCCCGGCACCCGCCGCCCCTATGGGGTGCTGGAATGGCATGCGCTGCTGCGCCTGCTGGAGGCCGAGCAGAAGAATTCCGCCTTCCCGCCCTATTGGAGTTAAGCGGGCCGCAAAAGAGCCCGCGCTATTGAGGACACACCGATGACGCCGCGCCGCGCCTTGCCCCTGCTGGCCCTTTTGCCCGGCCCCGCGCGGGCGCAGGCCGCCTTCCCGGATCGGCCGATCCGTTTCATCGTGCCCTTCGCCGCCGGCGGCAATAGTGACGTCACGGCGCGGCTGTTTGGTGCGCGCATTGCAGCCCGCCTCGGCCAGCCGGTGGTGGTGGAAAACCGCTCCGGCGCCACGGGCGCCATCGGCACCGAGGCGGTGATCCGCGCCCGGCCCGATGGCTATACGCTGCTGATCGGCAGCCCCGGCTCCATCGTCAATGGCCCGCTGCTCATGGCCAATCCGCGCTACAACACCATGACCGACCTGGTGCCGGTGGCGCTGCTGGGCCAGGTGCCGATGATGATCATCGTCCGGCCGCAAATCCCCGTCCGCAATCTGGCCGAATTGGTGGCCTATTCCCGCAGCCGCCCCGAGGGGGTGAGCATTGGCACCTCCGGCGTGGGTGGCGCCAATCATCTGCCGCTGGAACTCTTCAAGGCGGCAACAGGGGCCAATATCCTGCATGTGCCCTTCCGCGGCGGCGGCTCCACCCTGTCGGATTTCCTCGCCGGCAATGTCGATGGGCTGCTGATCGAATTGCCCACCGTGCTGGAGATTTATCGCGAGGGGCGCGGGCGCATCCTGGGCGTCTCGGCGGCGGCGCGTTCGCCACAGGTGCCCCAGGTGCCAACCTTCATCGAACAGGGGATCGAGGGCTACCTCGCCTCATCCTTTGTTGGCCTCTTCGCCCCCGCCGGCACGCCCGAGCCGGTGCTGGCAACGCTGCAGGTCGCCCTCGCCGAGGCGGCGGCGGACCCGGATGTGGCGGCCCGCCTGCTCTCCTTCGGCGCCACCGCGCCCATGCCGGCTGAGTTGACCACGCCGGGTTTCCGCGCCCTGCTGGAGGGCGAATTCACCAAGGCCCGCCGCGCCATCGCGATAGCGGGGCTGCGCCCCGAATAATCAGAAATGGATGAGGCCGGGGGCGAAAAACCCCAGGCCCGCCAGTGCCATCCCCAGCGCCCCCAGCCCCAGCCCTGCCCAGAGCAGCAGGGCCACGCCGGTGATGATGCTGGCTGAGGCGACGACAATGCCGACCTGGAAGCTGGCCGAGGCATATTCGAACATGTGGTAGCGCTCCATGTTCAGGTTGCGGCGTGCCTCGGCGGCGCGGGCGCGGGCCATCAATTCGCGCCTGCCCTCGCCGGTATCGGGCTCGCTCTCCCAGCGCGCCGCGGTGTCGCGCCAGCGCTGCACTTGCGCTGCCGTGCCCTCGCTGGGCGCCAGCAAGGCCGCCTCGGCAGCGGTGCGCACCGTGGTCTGGCGAATGGTGCGGGCCTGGAAGAAGGACCAAAGATTGGCGGCCTCGACATTGGCGTTCAGCGCCTCGGTCTGCGCAGATTTCGCCCCGGTCTCGGCAATGGCCAGGAACAGCGCCAGCACCGCGATCAGCAGCGCCACGCCCTTGTTTTCCGCGCCATGCGGCGCGCCATGTCCAGCCATGAAGAATCCCCCATAATGTTGCCGGCGGGGGATGCCATGGCCGCGCCCATCGCGCTAGCCTGAGGCCATGGTACATGCTCCCAATCGCCCCCCCGCGGGCGCCCCGCCCGTCCGTATCAACCTCTATTCGGACACTCAGACCAAGCCCACGCCCGCCATGAAGGCGGCGATGATGGAGGCAGAGGTCGGTGACGAGCAGCATGGCGATGACCCCACCGTTCATGCGCTATGCGACAAGATGGCCGCGCTCATGGGCAAGGAGGCGGCGATGTTCCTGCCCTCTGGCACCATGTGCAACGTCATTGCCATCCTCACCCATTGCAAGAAGGGCGATGAGGTGCTGGCGCATGAAACCAGCCATATCCTGCACAGCGAGGGCGGCACCCATGCGGCGCTGACCGGCGTGCAAATTCTGCCGCTGCAAGGTGCCCGTGGCCAATTCAGCGCCGATGCGGTGCGCGCGGCCATTCGCGCCAAAACCCGCTACGCGCCGCCGCAGCAATTGCTCGAGGTGGAGCAGACCGCCAATATCGGCGGCGGCACCGTCTGGTCGCTGCAGCAATTGACCGAAGTGACCGATGTGGCGCGCGAGCAGGGCTGGAACACCCATATGGATGGCGCGCGGCTGATGAATGCCTGCGTCGCCGCCGGCGTGGCACCGGCCGAGATGGTGGCGGGTTTCGACAGTGTTTGGCTGGATTTCACCAAGGGCCTGGGGGCGCCGCTGGGCGCTGTGCTCTGTGGCTCCAATGAATTCATCGGCCAGGCCTGGCGGTGGAAGCAGCGCCTGGGTGGCTCCATGCGCCAGGCTGGCATGTGCGCGGCGGCGGCGATCCACTCGCTGGACCATCATGTGGAGCGCCTGGCGGATGACCATGCCAATGCCAAGGCGCTGGCCCGCGGCCTGCGGCAAATCCCCGGCCTGATCGTGGAGGAGCCGGAGACCAACCTGGTGTTCTTCGACATCGCCGCCACCGGCATCTCGCTCGATGCCTTCCAGGACCAGATGCGCGCCCAGGGCATCATGATCTCGGGCCTGGGCGGCCGGGTGCGGGCCTGCACCCATCTCGATGTCACCGCGCCGATGATCGACGAGGCGCTTGGCGCCATCCGCACTGTCCTCGCCGCGGCCTGAACGGGGTTTTCGCGCCGAGGCCGCCGGCCGCGCTGCCGAGGCGCTGGCCGAGGCGGCCCTGGTGGCCGATGGCTGGGTGGTGCTCGGCCGACGGCTGCGCACACCCGGTGGTGAACTTGATCTGGTGGCGGAATGCGAGGGGGTGCTGGCCTTTGTCGAGGTCAAGGCCCGGCCCTCGCTGCGTGAGGCCGCTTTCGCCCTGCAACCGAGGCAGCGCGCCCGGCTGGTGATGGCGGCGGAATACTGGCTGGCGGAAAACCCCGGCCATGGCGCGGCGGGGATGCGTTTTGATGTTCTGCTGGTGGCCGCCGATGGCAGTGTGCGGCGGATCAAGGATGCGTTTCGGCCTGGGGATGAATAGGTTGCTGCAAGCGGAGCGCGGGGGGGAAACACGATCGAGGGGCTTTGCCCCTCGAGCACCCCAGGAGGGTCGACATGTATGTCGACGAGTTTCCTCCACCTTCGTTAGTTTATTGAGTTTGGGATATAATTATTTCAATTGGATTGTTGGGGCAGGATAATATAAAAATATCAGAAATTTAGGGAAATCGTCGCCTTATATTTCGACCCTGGTGGGAGAGCGGGAGGGAGCAAAGCCCTTTCGCTCTTTTCCTCCGCCAAAAGCTAAATCCCGATCCAGCCCCTGATCGCCTCGCCATCGCGCTCCAACTCCGCCGTGGAACCGGCCCAGACGGTGCGGCCCTTCTCCAGCACATGATGCCGGTCCGCCAGCCGCTTCAGCGCGGCCAGGTTCTTGTCGATCACCAGAATCGACAGCCCCTCCCGCTTCAGCGCCGCCAGGGTTTGCCAGATTTCCGCGCGGATCACCGGGGCGAGGCCCTCCGTCGCCTCGTCCAGAATGAGCAGATGCGGGTTGGTCATCAGCGCGCGGCCAATGGCCAGCATTTGCTGCTCGCCGCCCGAGAGGGTTTTGGCGGATTGGCCCTGGCGCTCCTGCAGCCGCGGGAACAGGGCAAAAATCCGCGCCAGATTCCAAGGATTGCCGCGGGCAAAACGGTCGGCGGCGGTGGCCACCAAATTCTCCCGCACGCTCAGCATGGGGAAGACCATCCGCCCCTCCGGCACCAGCCCAATACCGGCCTGGGCGATTTTTTCCGGCGCCAGCCCGGCCATCGCCGCGCCACGCAGCGCCACGCGCCCGCCCCGCGGCGCATTCAGCCCCATGATGGCCCGCACCGTCGTGGTCTTGCCCATCCCATTGCGGCCGAGCAGCGTGGCAACCTCGCCCTCGCCCACCCGCAGCGACACATCAAACAACACGGCCGAGGCGCCATAGCCTGCTTGCAAGCCTTCCACTTCCAGCATCATGGCGATGATTCTTCCGCCAGATAGGCATCCTGCACGGCGGGGTTGGCGCGAATCTCCTCGGCCGTGCCGGTGGCGATGGCGCGGCCATAGACCAGCACGGTGATCCGATCCGCCAGCGCGAAGACCGCCTCCATGTCATGCTCGATCAGCAGGATGGCGACGCTCCCCTTCAGCGCCCGCAGCGTCTCGGTCATGGCCAGGCTCTCGGCGGCGCCAAGCCCGGCCATCGGCTCATCCAGCAGCAGCAATATGGGCCGCGCGGCCAGCGCCATGGCCAGTTCCAGCAATTTGCGCTCGCCATGGCTGAGATCGGCCACGCGGGTGTCGTGCCGCGCCAGCCCCACCTGTTCCAGCAGCGCGCGGGCGGGTTCAAGCAGCGCCGCATCGCGCCCCGCCGCGCGCCAGAAGCGAAAGGAATGCCCAGCCCGGGCCTGCACCGCGAGTGCTACATTGGCCTCCGCCGTGTCATCATCGAGCAATTGCACGATCTGGAAGCTGCGCGCGAGGCCGCGTTTCACCCGCGCCGCCACCGAAAGCCGGGTGATATCCTCGCCGCAGAACACCACTTGGCCCGCATCGGGGGTGATCTCGCCGGTTAATTGGCCAATCAGCGTGGTTTTGCCCGCACCATTGGGGCCGATCAGGGCATGGAGTTCGCCCGGGCGCACCTCCAGCGAGACATCATCAGTGGCGGCCAGCCCGCCAAAGCGCTTGCGCAAGCCTTGCACCCGCAGCACCGGCTCAACCACGCCGCGCCCCCCGGCCCAGCAGCCCCATAATGCCGCCGGGTGCCCAAAGCACCACGGCCAGCAAAATCGGCCCGAGGAAAAACTGCCAATTCTCGGTGATGCCGCCCAGCACATATTCCATGCCCACCAGCGCCGCCGCCCCCACCACCGGCCCCAGCAGCGTGCCCACGCCACCCAGAATGACCATCACCATGATCTCACCGGATTTTTGCCAGGCCATCAGGTCGGGCGAGACGAAGCGTAGCTCATTGGCGGTCAGCGCACCGGCCAGGCCGCAGCCCATGCCGGCAATGACGAAACCGGCCAGCTT
Organism: Rhodovarius sp.; assembly: GCF_040399605.1. Lineage (NCBI taxonomy): Bacteria > Pseudomonadati > Pseudomonadota > Alphaproteobacteria > Acetobacterales > Roseomonadaceae > Rhodovarius > Rhodovarius sp. Next base: position 9,470 of record NZ_JBBARU010000024.1, read on the forward strand.
GTAGCGATAGGTGGCAATGCCGATGGCGGCCATCCGGCGCTCATTCTGCCGAATGCCCTCCAGCACCCGGCCAAACCGGCTGCCCACAATGCGCCATTGCAGAAAAAGCCAGGCCACCAGAAAGCCCAGGCAGAGCCAATAGAGTTGGTCCGGCTGCCGCAGATCAAGGCCAGGGACGAGATTGCGCCGCCGCACCAGCAGCCCGTCATCACCGCCATAGGCCTTGAGGCCGACAAAGAGAAAAAACCCCATCTGGGCAAAAGCCAGGGTGATCATGATGAATTGCACGCCGCTCGTGCGCAGCGACAGCGCGCCGATCACCGCCGCCGCCACACCAGCCACCAACATGGCAATGGGCAGGGTGACCAGCAATTCATTGCTGCCAGGAATGACGCCGAAAATCGGCTCGCCCAGGCGAAAATGCTCCCACAAAATCCCCACCGTATAGGCGCCCAGCCCGTAATAAAGCGCATGGCCAAAGCTCACCATGCCGCCATGGCCCAGGATGAGGTTGAGCGAGGCGGCGGCAATCCCCAGGCAGAGGATGCGGGTGGCCAGGCCAATGGTGGCGGGCTGGCCCAAGGCCTCGGCTGCCCAGGGCAGGGCGATGGCGGCGGCCAGCAACACCGCAAGCAGCAAGGCATTACGCATGGGCCGGAAACAGCCCCCGGGGTTTGACCAGCAGCACCACGGCCATCAGCACATAGACACCCATGGAGGAGAGCGCGGCACCCAGCGCATCGGCCTCGCTGCCCGCCATCACCTGGCGCAGCCAGCCGGGCACGAAGCCGCTCAACAGCGTCTGCGTGACGCCCACCAGCAGTGCGCCGAACAGCGCGCCCCGCACCGAGCCAATGCCGCCTATCACCACCACCACGAAGGTGAGGATGAGAATCTGCTCGCCCATGCCCACCTGCACATTGCTGACCGGCCCGGCCATCACCCCTGCCAGCCCCGCCAGCAGCGCCCCCAGCCCGAAGACCACGGTATAGAGCGCCCGGATATCCACGCCCAAGGCGCGCACCATCTCCCGATGGGTGGCGCCCGCGCGCACCAGCATGCCAATCCGCGTGTGCTGGATCAGCCAATATAGCCCCAGCGCCACCAGCAGCCCCACCGCGATGATCAGCAGCCGAAAGCTGGGATAGGGCAGGCCGGGCATGATCTCGATGGAGCCGGCAAAGCCCGGCGGCAATTGCACCAGCAGTGGCTGGCGGCCGAAGAGCATGGTGATGCCCTGGTTGAAGAACAGGATCAGCCCGAAAGTGGCCAGCACCTGGTCCAGATGGTCGCGGGCATAAAGCCGGCGCAGCACCGCCACCTCCACCACCATGCCGGTGGCCGCGGCGGCCGAAAGGCCAGCGAGCAACCCCAGCCACCAATGCCCCGAGGCCTGCGCCACCAGCGCGGCCGCATAGGCCCCCACCATGAAGAGCGAGCCATGGGCGAGGTTGATCACCCCCATAATGCCAAAAACCAGCGTCAGCCCCGCCGCGAGCAGAAACAGCATGATGCCGAATTGCAGCCCATTGAGCAGCTGCTCGACGACGAGGGCACTCACGCGCTCAAATACGGCATTGCGCGGCGAAGACGTCGGCGTGGTTCTCCAGGATCTTGTCCTTGGTGACGATGGCCAATTGGCCATTCACCCGTTCCACCTTCAGCGAGAACCAGTCCTGGATCGGGTGCTGGTTGGTGTTGAAGCGGAAATTGCCGCGGGTGCTGGCAAAATCCGCCCGCAGCATGGCGGTGCGGAAGGGGTTGGCCTCAATAGAGCCGCGGGTCTGCCGCAGCGCCGCACCAATGGCGCGCGCCGTGTCATAGCTTTGCTGGGCGTAATAGGTGGGCATGCGGTTGTGCTTGGCGCGGAAGGCGGCAACGAAGGCCAGGCTCGCAGGGTTGGCAAAATCGCTGTTCCAATGGCTTGAGAGGTTTACCCCCTCCGCCGCATCGCCCACCGCGGCCAGCGTGCCCGCATCCATCGAGGGGGCGGGCATCACCTGCGGAATGCTGGCCAGCAGCCCCGCCTGGGCATATTGCCGCAGGAAGGCGATGCCCAGGCCACCGGGGTGGAACTGGAACACCGCATCGGGCCGGGCGGCGCGGATTTGCGCCAGTTCGGCGGCGTAATCGGTCTGGTCGAGCCGGGTGAAGATCTCCTGCACCACCTCGCCCTTATAGAGGCGGCGGAAGCCGGCCAGCGCGTCGCGCCCGGCCTGATAATTCGGTGCCAGGATGAACATCCGCCGATAACCCAGGCGGTTCGCCAGCTCGCCCGCGCTCTCATGCAGGCTGTCATTCTGCCAGGACACCACAAAGTAGTTCCGGTGGCATTCCCGCCCGGCGAAATTGGAGGGGCCGGCATTGGGCGAGACATAAATGGCATCACCATCCAGCACATCGGGCGCCACGGCGCCGAGGATGTTGCTGAAGATCACCCCGGTGAAGAGCTTGATCCGCTCATTGCGCAAAAACCGCTCGGCCACGGCCTTGCCCTGGGGCGGGCGGAAGCCATCATCCTCCACCAACACCTGCACCGCCTGGCCACCCAGCCGGCCCTGTTCCTGGTCGATGGCGATCTGAAAACCATCGCGGATATCCTGGCCGATATAGCCGCCCGGGCCCGACAGGGTGGTGATCATGCCGATCTTGAGCCGCGCGCCCTGGGCGAAGCTGGGTGCCGCGAGCGGTGCCAGGCCAAGTCCGGCCATGAGAAAACGACGTTGAATATGCATGCAAGCTCCCAAAGATGCATCGCGTGCCAGCACGCGCGGTGATGTGCCCTGCAGCCCTTATGGCTTGCCGGATTGTTTCAGTGGTTCGCTGCCATCATGCACCCGGCCGCAGCGCGGGCAGGCGCCCTTCTCGGCGCCATTATCGGCTGCCGGCAGCTTGGGCGGCGCGGCCTGGGCCAGCCCCATCGTCGCCATGGAAAGCCCGGTTATGATTGCGCGTCGCTGGATCATCATGCTGTCCTTCATGCGGGAAGCCTTTTCGGCCTGCAAGAATTTTGTGAAAATCAAGTCATCCCGGCAGGCAAACCCAGCCAGCCGGCGGCTGCTTGCCGGGATGGAGGCTGGAGCAATGCGGGCAGCGCCGCGCCGCCTCACTCTCATAGAAGGCGCCGAACAGCGGCGGCAGGTCTTTCACAATATCCTTCACCTCCAGCGCCACCCGATGCACCAGCCCGCCGCATGCGAAGCAGAACCACTCGAAGCCATCCACATCCCCATCGCGCCGCGTGCCCTCAACCACCAGCCCCACACTGCCCTCCTGCGGGCGCTGCGGGGAATGGCGCATATGCGGCGGCAGCAGAAAGACATCGCCGGCACGGATCACCACATCCTCAATCTTGCCGCGATCATGCAGCTTCAGCACCATATCGCCGCGCAGCTGGTAGAAGAATTCCTCCACCGGATCATCGTGGAAATCGACCCGCTGATTGGGCCCACCGACAATCATCACCACCATCCCATCGGAGGTCTCGAACAGCGATTTATTGCCCACGGGCGGCTTGAGCAGATGCTGGTGCTCATCGATCCAGCGGTTGAAGTTGAAGGGCAGCCTCATGCTGCTTGCGCCCCGGGCAGGCGCAGGCCGCAGGCGGCAAAGGCGGCGCGGGTGGCGGCTTTCTCCGCCTCGGTCAGTTCCAGCATCGGCCGCCGCGCCGCGCCGCCCACCTGGCCCAGCAGCTCCTGCCAGTATTTCTGATGGCTTTGCGGCTTGCTGGCGGGGCGGGTGGATTTCAGCGCCTGGCGCACCGGCGCCAGACTGGCGCTGATCGCCCGCGCCTCAGCCGCGCGGCCGGCAAAGGCGGCATCCGTATAGGCGCGCATCCGCCGGTCCAGCGCACTTTGCAACAGATAGGGCGGCGAGGAGCAGAGATAGACCTGCCAATCCAACTCCAGGATATTGTCCAGCCACTCCTCCTCGGCCGCCGTGCTGACGATCAGCTTGCCGCGGGTGAGGTGCGTCAGTTCCACATACATCTCGCGCGGCACGGAGTATTTGATGCCGACGATATTGGGGATTTCGGCGATGCGGGCGCAGAGCGCCGGGCTCATCAGATAGCCACTATCGGGGTGCGACCACATGCAGATGCCGATTTTCACCTGGGCGGCGATGTGGCGGTAATATTCCAGCAGCAGCGCGTCCCGGTCATGCACGAAATGCAGCACAGGGGCATGCACCACGATGAAATCGCCACCCACCGCCTCGGCATGGCGGGCCAGTTCGATCACGGTGTCGATATTCTGGTCGGAGGCGCTCATCACCGTGCGCTTGGCGGTGGCGCGGGCGATCTCGGCGGCGATCTCGAAGCTGCGTTTGCGCTCGGCCAGCGACATCGAGAAGAACTCGCCCTGCTTGCCGGAGACAAAAACCCCATCAATGCCCAGATCGGTGAACCAATGGCGCAGATTGGCGGCGAAGCCGGCCTCATCCAGCGCCAGGCTGCCGGGCTCAAACGGCATCAGCGCCGCGCACCATATGCCGCGCAGATGGGCCTTTGCGTAGTCCTTTGCCGCGCTCATCCGCCGCCTTTCCTCTCCTCGCCTGGGGGTTAGTATGCGCAAGGGCGGGCCCGATTGCCAGCCAGCCGGCCCCCGCCGCAATATGGCCGCCAGGGAGAAACACCATGGCCTATGACGACATCCTGAATCTCAGCCGCGTCTCGCCGCATGTCGGCGCTGAGGTGGCCGATATCGACATCACCCGCCCATTGAGCGAGCGCCAGGTGAGTGCGTTGCAGCGCGCCTTAGCGGAATTCGGCGTGCTGTTCTTCCACGAGCAGAAGTTCGACCATGACAGCCAAAAGCGCTTCGGCCGGTATTTCGGCGAGTTGGATATCCACCCCAATACCCCAGGCCCGCCCGGCCATCCGGAAATCCTGCCAATTCATGGCGATGCCAATTCCAAGGTGGTGGCGGGCGAGGGCTGGCATTCCGATGTCTCCTGCACCGCCAATCCGCCTTTGGGCTCCATCCTGCACATGCATGTGCTGCCCGAGAGCGGCGGCGATACGCTCTTCGCCTCGGCCGGCGCGGTGTATGACAGCCTCTCGCCGCGGATGCAGGCCTATCTGGAGGGGCTGACGGCGTTTCACTCGGGCGATCGCTACTATCGCTGGCGCAATGCCAAAGAGGGCATTGATGATAGCGGCCGGCGCTACCCCTCGGCCAACCACCCGGTGGTGCTGCGCCACCCGGTTTCGGGCCGCAAATCCATCTACGTCAACAGCTTCTTCACCTATGCCATCAATGAATTGCCGGAGGAGGAGAGCGAGGCGATCCTGAACTTCCTCTATTCCCGCTTTGCCGACCCGATGTTCCAGACGCGGTTTCGCTGGCGGAAGAATTCGGTGGCGTTTTGGGATAATCGGGCGGTGCAGCATTTGGCGATTTGGGATTATTTCCCCCATACCCGCACCGGCAGCCGGGTGACGGTGAAGGCGGCGACTTAGCCGGGAAAAGCCCCGGCCATCCCGCCGCATGGCAGCGCCGCCTGGGTCACACGCCCCCAGGCGGCACGGCTGCCATGCCCCTCACACCGGGCTGGTCGGCACGAAATCAGGCTTGCGCTTCTCGCGCAGCGCGGCCACGCCCTCGGGCAATTCGGGGCCGGAGAAGCCCAGGAATTCCATCGCCACCGCCGCCTCAAAGATCGGCCGGGCCTGCTGCAGCCACAGATTCATCGAATGCTTGGTCCAGCGCAGCGCGCTTTGCGGCCCCTCGGCCAGGCGCACCGCGGTTTGCAGCGCGCGCTCCTGCAACAGCTCATCGGGCACGGCCATGGAGACGAGGCCAATGCGCTCGGCCTCCACCCCATCGAGCGGCTCGCAGGTCATCAGGTAGTATTTCGCCTTCGCCATGCCGCAGAGCAGCGGCCAGATGATCGGCGCATGGTCGCCCGCCGCCACACCCAGCTTGGTGTGGCCATCGATCAGCTTGGCGGAATGGCCGGCAATGGTGATATCGGCCATCAGCGCCAGCACCAGCCCCGCCCCCACCGCCGGGCCATTAATGGCGGAGATGATGGGCTTGGAGCAGCCGATCATGTTGTAAACCATCTCCCGCGCCTCCTTCCAGACGCGGATGCGGGTCTCGAAATCCTCCATCATCCGGTTGACCAGATCGAGGTCGCCGCCCGCGGAAAAACCCCGCCCGGCGCCGGTGATGATGACGCAGCTCACGCTGTCATCGGCATCGATCTCGCGCCACACCTCGGTCAGCGCCCGGTGCATGTCGGGTGTCAGCGCGTTCAGCGCCTCGGGCCGGTTGAGGGTGAGGCGCAGGACGCGCGGATGCGGCCGGTCGGCCAGCACATGCGGCAGGCTATCGTAATTCATTGTTGGTTCTCCTGCTGGTCGCGCGCCAGGATGGCCTGGGCGAGCTTGTGGCGCTGAATTTTGCCGGTGGGGGTGAAGGGCAGTTCATCCATCACCACGAGCCGCTCGGGCAATTTATAGGTGGCCCAGCCATCGCCCATGAAGGCGATGATGGCAGCGAGGTCCGGCACCGGATGGCCGGCGCGCGGCACCAGGCATAGGCAGGCCCGCTCCCCCAGCCGCGCATCGGGCAGGCCGACAATGGCGCAATAGAGGATGGCGGGGTGGGTATAGAGCACCTCCTCGATCTCGCGGGGGAAGAATTTCTTGCCGCCGCGATTGATCATCTCCTTCACCCGGCCGCTGATGCGCAGATTGCCTCGCGGGTCGATGAAGCCCAGATCGCCGGTGCGGAACCAGCCATCCTCGGTGAAGGCCTCGGCATTGGCGGTGGGGTTGGCGTGGTAGCCCAGATGCAGCGAGGGGCCCTCGGCGCAAATCTCGCCCTCCTGGCCCAGCGGCACATCCTGGCCCTGGGCATCGAGCAGCCGCAGCCCCATGGCGGTGGCGATGCGGCCCACCGAACCTGCGACCTCCTCCGGGTCGTCATCCTGGCGGGTATAGGTTTGAAACCCATCCTCCAGCATGCCGTAGAGCTCAAGGAAATGTCCAGGTGCCGCCGCGCGCCAGGCCCGGATGGTCTCCACCGGCGCCGAAGCCCCGCCCGAGACCACCAGCCGCAACGCCGAAAGATCGGCGTGGCCCATCCCCGGCAGTGCCAGCAGCGCGGTGAGCGAGGCCGGCGCCGTGGGCACATAGGTGCAGCCCTCACTGGCCAGCAGGGCCAGGGCGGGCGCGGCCGAAAACCGCTCCAGCAGTACCGCCGTGGCACCGGCCATCACCGCCTGCACCAGGGTCAGATAGCCCCAATTCAGCCCCAGCGGCAGCCAGATCATCATCCGGTCATCAGGCCCCAGGCCCAGATCATGATTGAGAATGCGCGCCGCCGGCAGGGTGGTCTCGTGGCTGTGCATCACCCCCTTGGGGTTGCCCGTGGTGCCGGAGGTGAAGGCCATGCGCATCACCGCATCCGGCGCCTGGCGGAAGGGGGTGAAGGCTTCCGGCGGCCCGGCGGCGGCCAGGGTGTCATCCAGCGCAACCACCCCCTCCCGCGCTTCGGTGCGAAGGCTGGCCAGCAGGGCGAGGCCCGGCAGCTTGCCGCGCAATTCCCCGGCCATGGCCAGATGGTCAAAGCCGCGATAGGTGCCGCAGGTGACAAAGCCGCGCGCCTCGCTAAAGCGCAGAATATACTCCAACTCGCGCGCACGAAAATCAGTGGAAACGGTGACGGCAACAGCTCCAATCCGCTCCAGCGCGAAGAAGACCGGGGCAAATTCCAGCCAATTCGGCAATTGGATCGCCACCACATCCTCCGCCCCGATCCCCAGGGCGCGGAAGCGCGCCGCCATGCGCTCCGTCGCGTCGCGCAGGCCGGCATAGGTGATGCTGCTCTGGCCGTCGGTGATGGCCTGCTTACCCGGCGTCTGCGCGGCCTGGGCGGCGAGAAGGTCGAACATCGTCTCCCCCCTCCATTGGCCAATGGCGCGCCAACGGGCGGCCCGCGCTGGGTCCTGCCTTGGGCTGAAACGCATTTCTTATCCCCTCACATGCTCAGCCAGCGGTGGCGCAATTCATCCTCGGCGGCACGAAACGCCGGGGCGGTGTCGTCATGCACGATCCGGCCGCGGGCCATGATCAGGATGCGGTCGGCCACCGCCTCGGTCAGCCGCAGATTCTGCTCGACCAGCAGCACCGCCACCCCCTCATCGGCCAATTGCCGCAGCACCCGGGCCAATTCCTGCACCACCATGGGTGCGAGACCCTGGCTGGGTTCATCAAGCAACAACACCCTGGGGTCGGTCACCAAAGCACGGGCAATGGCCAGCATTTGCTGCTCGCCGCCCGAGAGCGCCCGGCCGGCATTGGTCCGGCGGTCGCGCAGATTGGGCAATAGGGCGAAAAGCCGCGCCTCAGGCCAAAGCCGCGAGGGTTGCCGCTGGCCCACCGCGAGATTTTCCATCACCGTCAATTCGGGAAAAATCTGCCGCCCTTCAGGCACATAGCCCAGCCCCGCGCGGGCGCGGGCATGGGTGGGCAGGCCCCCCAGCGCCGCGCCATCGAGGCTGATACGGCCCTGCATGCGCGGCAGCAGCCCCATCACGCCGCGCATCAGCGTGGTCTTGCCCACGCCATTGCGGCCGATCAGCGCCGTCACCGCCCCGGCACCGGCATCCAGCGACACGCCCTCCAGCACCTGGGCCTTGGCGTAGCCGCCGGTGATCTCGCTGAGGGACAGCATCAATCCAGCCCCCCCAGATAGGCTTCCTGCACCGCTGCATCGGCCCGCACCTGCGCGGTCGGCCCATCGGCGATCTTGCGGCCGCGATGCAGCACGATGAGGCGCGGGGCGAGTTCGAACACCACCTCCAGATCATGTTCAACCAGCAATATCGCGGTCTCAGCCTCGGCCATGATGCCGCGCAGCAGCGCCACCGTGCGCCGGGTTTCGCCCTGCGACATGCCTTGGGTGGGCTCATCCAGAATCAGCAGGCGTGGGCGCTGCGCCAGGGCCACGGCCACTTCCAGCAGGCGCTGGTCACCATGCGCCAATTCGCCGGCGGGCAGGCGGGCCTGGCCGGCCAGGCCCAGGCGCTCGAGCCAGCCCATCGCCGCCTCCTCGCCGCGCCGCATCGCCGCCCGGCCACCCAAGGGTTGCCAGCGCAAGCCCTCTCGCGCCTGCACGCCCAGGCGAACATTCTCCAGCGCCGTCAGCTCCGGGCAGATGGCGGTGATCTGAAAACTGCGGGCCACGCCGCGCGCCGCCATGGCATGCGCCGGCAGGGCGCTGACATCCTCACCAGCCAGATGAACCGTGCCAGAGGTCTTGCGCAAATTGCCCGCGATCATGGCGAAAAGCGTGCTCTTGCCCGCGCCATTGGGGCCGATGACGGCGCAGATTTCCCGCTCGGCAAGCTCCAGATCCACCCCATCCACGGCGCGAAACGCGCCCCAGGCCCGGGTCAGGCCGCGGCAGGATAGCAGGCTCATCGGCCGCGTGCCCCCACCGCCGCACGCAGCCAGCCCATCAGCCCGGTGGGTGCGGCAATCACCACCACCATGAACAGCAGCCCCAGCGCCAGGCCCCAGCTTTCGGTGAGGGCCGAGAGTTCATGCTCAGCATAAAACAACGCCAGCGCCCCCAGCATGGGCCCGACCAGGGTGCCAGCACCGCCCAGCACCACCATCACCAGCACATGGCCGGAGACGGTCCAGAAAAACAGCTCGGGCGAGACAAATTGCGCGAAGCCGGCATAAAGCGCGCCCGCCACCCCGGCCAGGAAATAGGACAGCACAAACACCACGAGGCGAATGCGCCGCGGGTCATGCCCCAGCGCCTCGGCGCGCTGCTCATTCTCCCGCACCGCGGCCACAACGCGCCCCAGCGGCGAGGTGACAAAGCCATGGGCAAGTAAATAGGCGGCCGCCAGAACACCGCAGACGAACAGAAGAAAAACCTCACGCCCCGCCGGCAGCCCCAGCCGCGGCAGCCCGGCCAGCCCATCCGACCCCCCGGTCACCGCGTTCCATTTGAACACCACGGCAAAGCCCAACTGCGCGAAGGCCAACGACAGCATGGCGAAGGTGACGCCCCCGGTGCGCACGCAGAGCCAGCCCACCGGAATGGCAATCACCGCCGTCGCCAGCCCCGAAACCAGCACCGCCAGCGGCAGCGGAATGTGCAACACCAGCAATTGCGCCGCAGCGATATAGGCCCCGAAGGCCCATGGCCCGGCATGGCCAAAGGAGGTCAGCCGCGCATGCCCCACCAGCAGATCAAGGCTGAGGGCAAATAGCGCCAGAATCAGCGCCTCGGTCAGCAGCGTGGTGGCATGGCCGGGCAGCACAAATCCCAAAGCCCCCGCCATGGCGATGGCCAGCAATACCAGTTTTGGGTCGGCCGGCTTCATTCCGGCCGCCCAAACAGCCCGCCCGGCCGCAGCACCAGCACCGTTATCATCAGCGCATAGGTCATGCCCAGCGCGAGTTCGGGCACGTAGAAATTGCCAAAAGTCTGGGCAAACCCGACCAGCAGGCTGCCGGCCACGGTGCCGATGAAACTGCCCATGCCGCCGGTCATGACGATGACAAAGGCATCAATAATGACATTTGAGCCCAGCCCCAACGAAGCGCTGAGCAAGGGGGCTGCCAGCGCACCGCCCAGCGCGGCCAGCGCGCAGGCCAGCGCAAACACCATCGCCCGCACCCGCCCCACATCATTGCCCAGCGCCGCCGTCATGGTGGGGTTTTGCGAGGCCGCCCGCAGCAGCAGCCCCAGCCTTGTGCGTTGCAGCCCCAGCCAGCACAGCAGCCAGCACAAGCCCCCAGCCCCGATCAGCAGCAGGCGATAGACCGGAAAGGGCTCATCCATCACAAAGACAATCCCCGCCAGCACCGCCGGCAATTCCGTCTGCCGCGCATCGGCGCCCCAAATCAGCCGGATCGCCTCGGTCAGCGCCAGCGCGAGGCCAAATGTCACCAGCAAAAACGCCGAATGCTCCCGCGCATAAAGCCGCGACAGGGCCGAGCGCTCAAATGCCAGCCCCAGCGCCGCCCCCGCCAGCGGCGCCGCCAGCAGTGAGGCCGCAAAACTCCCCGTCGCCGTCTGTGCCGCCACACCGCAATAGGCGCCGAGCATGAACACGGCGCCATGGGCGAAATTCACCACCCGCATGATGCCGAAGATCAGCGTCAGGCCGAGGGCGATGAAGAACAGCAGGGCTGAGAGCGACAGCGCGTTCAGCACCTGCAGCGTGAAGAGGGCGAGCGGGTCCAAGGATCAGGAAAAATTCGAAGCGCGGCAGGCGGGCGTGACCTCGGCCGCCGTGAACGTGGCAATGACTTCCGGCGCGGGGACCGGAAAGCCTTCGCGCCGGGCGACACGCACCACAAAGCCCTGCTGCTCGGCCTGGCCATCGCAGCCACGGATCTTCAGCGGGCCCTTGATGGAGTTCAGCTGCAGGTCGCGCAACGCCGCCACCACGCTGGGGGTATCCGTCGCCCCGGCCTTGAGCACCGCCGCGCGCAGCACCTCCAGCGCCTGCCATTGCTCACCATCATAAGTGTCGGGCAATTCATTGTATTCGGCGCGGAAGCGGGCGACGAAGGCGTTATTGGCCGGGTGGTCATAGGCAAAGCTGTAGCGGCTGCCGCCAACCAGGCCGATCGCGGCATCGCCGGCGGGGCGGGTGAAGAGCATATCCACCGTCTCGGTCACCACCGGCATGCGCTCGAACAGCCGGTATTGCGCCGCCTGGCGCAGGAAGGCGGTGCCGTCATCACCGGTCAGCGCAATGTAGAGCGCTTGCGGATTGGCCTGCCGGATGCGGGTGATGAAGCTCGAATAATCGCGCGTGCCAACGGGGGCGAAGACCGAGCCGATGGAGCGCTTGCCGATGCCCGTCAGCAGCCCCTCAAAAGTCTCCACCGAAGAACGGCCCCAGGCATAATCGAGCGAGAGCGAGAAGAAATTCGTCTGCGGCGAATTGCGCAGCCACAGCGCCAGCGCCCGCGCGCCCATCGGGCCCGAGGTATTGGCACGGAAGGCATTGGGCACCCAGGCCTCGGCGGTGATCGACCCCGCGCCATTGACCGAGGAGATGAACAGCGCATTCCAATCCGCCAGCTTGGGCATCACCGCCAGCGCCTCACTGCTCGCCATCAGGCCGAGCAGGATATTCACCCGGTCACGCTCCACCATTTCCTGCGCCTTGCGCAGGCAATTGGCCGGCACGCCTTGGGTGTCCTCAAAGAGGAATTCCACCGGGCGGCCGAGCAGCCCGCCCTCGGCATTCACCGTCTTGGCCCAAAGCCGGCAGCTGCGGACCACCTGCGCGCCGAGCGCGGCCCAGGTGCCGGTCATGGCGGTGGGCACGCCGAGTTTCAGCGGCTGGCCCTGGGCGCGGGAGACGCCGGAGAGGGCAGGGGCCGCCAGCAGGGCGGCGAGGGCAGGGCGACGGGTGATGTTCATTCTTGTCTTTCCTCCTGGTTGGGCGCGCCGGTGTTCCGGTCACGCAGTTCAGCCGGCGATAATCTGGCCTCCATCGAGTTGCAGCACCTTGCCGGTGAGGTAGCCGCAGGCCGGTCCCATCATGAAGCAGGCCACGCCTGCCACCTCTTCTGCGGTGGCGATGCGTGCGAGGGGAATGCCCTTGATGATGCGCGCCGAGGTCTCGGGGCCCCAGGCGTCGAAGGCGGTTTGCGCCATATCTGTTTGCGTCAGGCCGATGGCCAGCGCATTGGCGCGGATCTTATGCCGCGCCTCCTCCTTGGCGGTGACGCGGATCAGCGCCTCCACCCCCGCCTTGGCGGCGGCACCCTGGGCATTGCGCGCCTGGCACATTTGCGAGGCGATGGAGGAAATGGCGAGAATGGCCCCCCCCTGCCGGCGCAAATGCGGAATGGCCGCGTGCAGGGCATGAAAGCAGCCATTGAGATCAACCGCGATGTAGCGCTGCCAATCCGCTGGCGCCATGTCCGCCACGCTGGCCCATTGCCCCATGGCGCCGGCGGCATGGGCCAGCAGGGAGATGCCGCCCAGCTTTTCCGCCGCCATATCAATAGCCGCCTGGGTGGCCTGGGCATCGGCGAGATCCGCCTGCACGGCATGGGCGGCGCGGCCCTGAGCACGAATGGCGGTGAGAACCGCCTCGGCCTCCTCCACCGCGCTGCGATAGAGAATGGCGACGTCAGCGCCGCGCGCCGCACCGGCCAGGGCAATCGCCCGCCCCACGCCACGGCTGCCGCCGACGACCAAAAGCCGCTGGCCGGAAAAATCAGTGTCAGACATCGTCGTCCTCAATTCCCAATCCGCGCAGCAGGAAGCCGACCAACTCGGCCTCGGCCGCATCACGCGGCAGGGCATCGCGCAGCCGCCAGCGGCGCAATGCCAGCATCACTGGCAGAAAGGTGACGATATCCGCCGCCAGCCGCCCCGCCCCGGGCAGCGCCATGCCGGCGGCGCGCGCATCGGCAATCAATTGCTCGAAGCGCTGGATGACATGATGGGTCTGGGCCAGCACGGCGCGGCGGGATTCATCGCCGAGCGCGTGGGTCTCCTGATAGATCAGGGTGATATCGGCGTGGCGCTCGGCCATGGCATGGGTGAAAGCGGCGAGTGCCGCGCGCAGCCTCGCACGCGGTTCCACAATGCCGGCAATCGCCTGCTCGACATAGGCGGCATAGCCGGCGGTGAGGTCCTGATGCACCAGGTAGAGAATATCGTCCTTGCTGCGGACATAATTATAGAGGCTGCCCTGCGACAGCCCGGCGGCGATGGCGACATCGCGGATGGTGGCGTTGTGGAAACCCTTGGCGCGAAACACCCGCGCGGCCGCGCTGGCGATATGGGCGCGGCGATCCGCGACCAAATCGGCACCCTTTACCTGGGCCGCGATGGTGCGTGCCTGTGTCATCTCGCTTCCTCGTTGGGCTGAGTGTGCGGCGCCTTGCGGTGGGCGTCAACGCAAAATGAGTGAGCGTTCAGTCAGCATGCGAAACAGGGTTACGCCTCACTCGTCCCGCTCCAACCGCTCGATATCGGCGTCACTCAGGCCGAAATGATGGCCGATCTCATGGATCAGCACATTGCGCACCAGGCGGAACAACTCCTCGCCGGTTTCAATCCATTCCAACAGAATGGCTTCGCGATAGAGAAAAATCGTGTCGGGCTGCAGCGCCACATCCAGCACTGATTTCTGCGTCAGCGGCGTGCCGCTATACAGGCCGGTGAGGTCCCAGGGATTATCCAGCCCCATCGCCGCCAGCGTCTCATCATCGGCCACATCCTCGACCATGATGGCCACCCCGCGCACCATGGCGCGAAGCTCCGCTGGAATGGCATCGAGCGCATGCTCGGCCATCTGGATGATGTCATCAGTGCTGGGGGGCGTGGTATGGCGCATGGCTGAAACACCCCCAAGCCGGGGCCGAAGTCAAGGACGCGCATGATGATAGAACTGCTCGACGCCGCCTCCCGTGCCGCCCTGGCGCAGGCGCTGCCGCATTGGCACCTGGTGGAGGGGCGAGACGCGATCCAGCGCCGCTTCCGCTTCCGCGATTTTTCCGAGGCCTGGGGCTTCATGGCCCGCGCCGCCCTGCTGGCCGAAAAGGCTGACCATCACCCCGAATGGAGCAATGTCTATAATCGCGTCGATGTGGTGCTGACCACGCATGATGCGGGCGGCCTCTCGGCGCGCGATGTGGCGCTGGCGGCGGCGATGGACCGGCTGGTGGCTTGAGCATCACCCGCGCCGCGATGCGCCATTGCCTCGCCCAGGCCTGGTCGCCTTTGGCGGAAATGCCGCTGCCCGATGGCCGCCGGGCCGATATCATGGCCATCACGGCGCGCGGCGATGTGGTGATCATCGAGGCGAAATCCGGCCCGCGCGATTTCCTGACCGACCAGAAATGGCCCAGCTATCGCGCCTGGTGCGACAGGCTCTACTTCGCGGTGGACCTGGATTTCCCCCAGGCCTTATTGCCCGAGCCGGTGGGCCTGCTGGTGGTGGATGGCCGTGAGGCCAGGTTGTGCCGCGAGGCGCCCACCCACGCGCTGGCCCCGGCGCGCCGCCGCGTCTTGCTCATGCGCTTTGCCATGCTGGCCGGCCGCCGGCTGGCCGCCGAACAGGACCCATGGGGGGCGGAAGAACTGCGCCTGGCGCTGCGGGCAGAGTGAGGCGAGAGAAGAGGCAGGCCTACCAGCTCATCGGGATGCGCAAATGCGCCCCCGCAGCGGGGCGGAACAGCCTGTCCTGCAAGGAGCCGGGCGAGACGCCATCCTGCGCCGAGCCACGGCCGGGCATTCGCGGCGCGATCACGCCCGCGGTCAGGCGCGCCGCTTCGGTGCGCTGCTGGCGCGGCGCTTCAAGGTTGGAATTGGGCATGGGGGCCAGCTCCACCGCCGGCCTTGCGGCGGGTGGCGGGCTGAAGGGCGCCTGCTGCACCATGCCCCCACCCATATATGCGCTGTTCACATCCTCACCGCGGGGGCGGCGGGCCACTGGGCGGCGCTGCGGCTCCACCAATTGGGCTTGCGGCTCACCCTCCCGGCGCTGAGGCTCAGCCTCCCGTCGCTGAGGCTCAGCCTCCCGTCGCTGAGGCTCAGCCTCCCGTCGCTGAGGCTCAG
>NZ_JBBARU010000024.1:25138-37642 GCF_040399605.1 Rhodovarius sp.
TGAGGCTCAGCCTCCCGTCGCTGAGGCTCAGCCTCCCGTCGCTGAGGCTCAGCCTGCTGCGCCACGGCACAACCGGCCGTGAGAAGCAAAGCCGGGAAGAGCAAAATGGACAGGGTCAACCAGCGGTGGGCCATGGAGGAATATGTAGTAATTCAGCGATGTTGAAGCAAGCTATTAATCGCTGCCCGGCAGCAGCAGCCGCACCGCCAGCCCGGGCGGATCAGCCCCGGGCATGGCATCGGCCAATTCCAATTCGCCACCATGCAATTGCGCCACCGCCCGCGCCAGCGAGAGGCCAAGCCCCGAGCCTGGGGTATTGCGCGACTGATCTGCGCGGAAAAACCGCTCTCCGGCGCGGCTTTGGTCCTGCGGCGGCAGGCCCGGGCCGCTATCGGTCACCAGAATCTCAATCGCGCCATCCTCCAGCCGCCGTGCCGCCAGCAGAACCTTGCCACCATCGGGGGTGAATTTGACGGCATTATCCAGCAGATTGGCCACCGCCTGCAGCAGCAGGTCCCTATCGCCCACCATGGGCAGGCTGGCGGGCAGGTCGGTCTCCAGCAGTTGTTCGCGCGCCTCGGCCGCGGCCTGATAGAATTCTGCGGCATCGGCCAGCACCGCCGGCAGGTCGAAACCGGCGAAGGCAGCGCGGCGCGCGCCCGCTTCGGCCTCGGCAATGCGCAGCAACGCACGAAAGATACGGCTGATATTGTCGAGGTCGGCAATGCCCTGCTCCACCGCGGCGCGCAGTTCCTGCTCGGTGCTGGCCACGCTCAGGCTCTCCTCCAGCTTGGAGCGGGCGCGGGCGA
Source organism: Rhodovarius sp. (assembly GCF_040399605.1). NCBI lineage: Bacteria > Pseudomonadati > Pseudomonadota > Alphaproteobacteria > Acetobacterales > Roseomonadaceae > Rhodovarius > Rhodovarius sp. The sequence continues at coordinate 25,948 of NZ_JBBARU010000024.1, forward strand.
TGGGGGTGCGCAGGTCATGGGCAATGGCGTCAGAGACGCCGCGCACGCCCTGCATGAGCGTCTCGATCCGGTCGAGCATGGAATTCATGCCCTGGCCCAGCCGGTCAAACTCATCGCCCCGGCCGGAGATGGGCACCCGGCGAGACATATCGCCGGCGGCAATGCCCGTTGCGGTGCGAAAAGTGGGCTCCAGCCGGCGCTCCAGCGCCCGGCGGATCAGCGCGGCACCGGCAAAGGCGATGAGCATCGAGGCGCCAAGCGACCAGACCACGCCCTCGGTCAGCACCAGGCGCAGTTGCAGCCGCTCGCTCTCATCACGGCCCACCAGCAGGCGCCAGGTTTCGCCCCCCGCGGTGAGATCACGGCGCAGGAAGCGGGCATCGGCGGGTACGCCGTCACGCGCCACGCTCGCACGGCTGAAAATCCCATCCGAATGGGCAGAAACCGGCCAGGCCTCCAGATTGCCCGCCAGCCTCTGGCCCTGGCGGTCCAGCAGCAGATAGATCGCGTCATTGGAGACATCGAGGGCAATGCGCTCGCCAATGGCCTCGGCCAGGCCGGTGGCGCCGGCATCGCGCCAGCGCTCGGTCAGCGCCACGGCATCGGCGCGGATGGCGGCTGCCAATTGGCGGTCCAGCGCGCCGGCGGTGGCCCACCACAGCACCGCCACCAGCACCAGCGAGGATGCGGCGAAGACCACGGTGAAGAGGGCGGCAAAGCGCAGCCCCGCACTTTGCAGCAGGCGTGGTGGTGGTGCGGCCCGCGTGGCCGCGCGCCCGGGCCTCAGGGCCCCGGCCTCAGGGTTCGGCGCGGATCATATAGCCCGCATTGCGCACGGTGTGGATGAGCGGCTTGTCAAAGCCCTTGTCCAGCTTCTGCCGCAGCCGGCTGACATGCACATCGATCACATTGGTTTGCGGGTCGAAATGATAATCCCAGACCTTCTCGAGCAGCATGGTGCGGGTGACGACCTGGCCCGCATGGCGCATCAGATGCTCGAGCAGGCGGAATTCGCGCGGCTGAACATCGATCTTCTTGGCGCTGCGGGTGACGGTGCGGCTGAGCAGATCAAGCTCCAGATCAGCGACGCGCAGCCGGGTGGCGGGCGCATCCACGCTTGGCCGGCGGGCCAGCGCCTCCACCCGGGCCAGCAATTCGGCAAAGGCGAAAGGCTTGACCAGATAATCATCGCCACCGGCCTTGAGCCCCTTCACCCGCTCATCCACCGCGCCCAGCGCCGAGAGGAAGAGCACGGGCGTGCGGTTGCCCTGGCCGCGCAGGGTCTCCACCAGGCGCACACCATCCACGCCGCCGGGGAGCATGCGGTCGAGCACCAAAATATCGAATTGCTCGGAGGCGGCGAGGAAGAGCCCATCGCGGCCATTGGCAGCGTGCTCGACGGTGTGGCCGGCTTCCTGCAGGCCCTTCTTGACGAAGCGCGCGACCTCGACATCGTCCTCAACCAGCAGAATACGCATTGCTTTCAGCCCTTCTTCATCCGCTGCCCTGCACCGCCACTGCTCAGCCCGGGCCGGGCGGGCGGCGGCCCACCAGCACGGTCACCTCCTGTGTCCGGCCTTCGCGCTGCACCAAAAGCCGCACCGGCTGCCCAGGCGTGATGGCGGCAACGTAGCGCACAAGCGCGCGCGCTGTCTCCGTACGCTCGCCATTAACCGCGACGACGATATCCCCCGCCCGCAGGCCACCGCGCTGCGAGGGCCCGCCGCGCACCACATCGGTGACCACCACCGCCCGGCGGGTGGGCCGCGCCTCCTCGGGCACCATGTCCTGCACGGAGACGCCCAGCCAGCCACGATCCACCCGGCCATCGCGGCGCAACTGCTCGATCACCGGCCGCGCAAGGTCCGAAGGGGTGGCAAAGCCAATGCCTGCCGAGGCGCCGGTGGGCGAGTAGATGGCGGTGGAAATGCCAATCACCTCGCCCGCCATATTGAATACCGGCCCGCCGGAATTGCCAGGGTTGATGGCCGCATCGGTCTGCAGGAAATCATCAAACGGCCCCGCGCCGATTTCCCGCCCGCGGGCCGAGACGATGCCCGAGGTCACCGAGCCGCCCAGGCCGAAGGGATTGCCTGCCGCCAGCACCCATTGCCCCACCCGCATGGCGTTGGAACTGCCCCAGGCCACGGCGATCATCACCCCGCGCGGCTCGACGCGCAGCAGCGCCAGATCAGTCGGTTCATCGGTGCCGACGACCCGAGCGGGCAATTCGGTGCCATCCTGCAGCGCCACCGTCACCCGCGTGGCGGTGCCCACCACGTGGTTATTGGTGACAATGAAGCCGGTGGGGTCGATCACGAAGCCCGAGCCCTGGCCTTGGGTGCGTTCGCGCCGGCCACGGAAATACCGCTCAAACGGCGTGCCGCGGAATTCGGCTGGCACCTGGCCCGCGGTTTCGCCCTGCACGGCGATATTGACCACGGCCGGCAGCACACGTTCCGCCAGATCGGCGAAATCCGGCAGGCCAGCGCGCTGCGCCACGGCCGAGGTGCCGCAGCCCAGCAGCGAGATGGAGGGCGCCGCAATGGCCAAGGCCAGCAGGGCGCGACGGCGCGGCTTGGGGGCGGCGGGGGGCGGGATCTTGGTCACATTGTACCCTGGCATGCTGGGCGCGAGTCCTTGCCCGATTGCGTGGTGAAGCTCAGTCAGTATGGCGTGCCGCACAAGCCATGCCAGGGGCTTGGGAGCCATGCGGGCCTTGGGTGGCTATGGGTTTTTTACGGCAGTTGCGGGCGGTGCGATATGGCGGCCGGCGGCGCGGGCGATCACATATCCGAAGGGGGCAGGGATTATGACAGATATTTCATTTAAACCCCTATTTCGTTTCGTAAACAAAACCACCAAGCTCCGCCTCGTCGTCCCACCTTGGCCGGCTTCGGCAGGGCCGAGGGGGCGGACGACGTTCGGTGGTGGCCATTTCCCGGCAGGCCTCCGCCAAACTGGCTGTCTCCCGGCGGCCACGCCCTGACCGCGCTTGCGCGGTCAGGGCGTCTCTTTTTGCCAAGGCTTAGCGCTCCAAAGCTCAGCGCAATTGCGGGTTGTCAAAGCGCGGTTCCCGATAACGCCCCAGCGCGGCCGTCAGCGCGCGCGCCAAATCGCGCTTCTCATCCTCGTTCAGATAGAGGCCAATCTCGCTCTCCTGCCCGCGCTGGCCGATCATCAGCCGCGCTGCGGCACCTTCCTCCACCCGCAGCCGCGCCCAATAGGGCTCCAGCACCGCCTCATATGCCCGCCCCTGCCCATCGATTCGCAGGATGCGCAATTGGTCATGGCTGAGCGAAATCCGCTCGATACACCGCCCCGCCCAGCGCCGATGCAGCACAAACAGCCCCAGGACCAGCGCCAATTCCGCACCGGCAAAGCCCAGCACCGGCCAAGCGCCGAGCAGCGTAAACAGCAGCCCAGACAGCCCAAAACCCAGCACCAGCACCACCGCAACCACGCGCATACCGGTGCGGTTCAGGCTTTGCTGCGGCCGGCTGACGGCTTCGAAGAGGAGAGGACTCGCGTGTTCCGACATCACTTGCCATAGATGACCGCGCCCATGCCCCGCACAAGCCCCGCCAAACCCGCCCTGCACGGCACCGCCACCCAACCCCGCCGCGCCCGGCTGATGAATCGCGAGCAGGCCGCCGCCTTCATTGCCGCCATCGCCCAGCACAACCCCACCCCCGAGACTGAGCTTCTCTACACCGACCCCTTCTCCCTGCTGGTGGCGGTGGTGATGTCAGCCCAGACCACCGATGCCGCGGTCAACAAGGTCACCCCCGCGCTCTTCGCCGCCGCCCCCACCCCCGCCGCCATGGCTGCCCTGGGGGCCGAGGGCGTGGGCCAGCATATCCGCCGCATCGGGTTGTGGCAGGCCAAGGCCAAGAATGTGGCGGCCCTTTCGCAAAAACTCGTCGATGAGCATGGCGGCGAGGTGCCACAGGACCGCGCTGCCCTCGAAGCCCTGCCCGGCGTGGGCCGCAAGACCGCCAATGTCGTGCTCAATGTGGTCTTCGGCCAGGCCACCATGGCGGTGGACACCCATATCTTCCGCCTGGGCAACCGCACCGGCCTCGCCCCCGGCCGCACCACCAGGGCCGTCGAGGATGGGCTGGTGAAGCGCTGCCCGCCGGCGCTGCTGCGCGATGCGCATCACTGGCTCATCCTGCATGGCCGCTATATCTGCAAGGCGCGCCGGCCGGAATGCTGGCGCTGCCAGGCGGCTGCGCTGTGCAATTACAAGGACAAGGTGGCCGCGCCCTGAGGCTGTGAATACCACCCCGCCTTGACCCCCAGCCCCCATACTGCCATTCAGCGCCCGCCTCCGCCCGGGGGTGCGAGGCCGGATGCTGCCCGGTAACCCAGCGACAAGAGGCCGAACCAAGCCATGCGCGATACAGGCGAATATCTCTTCACGTCGGAATCCGTCTCCGAAGGACATCCGGACAAGGTGGCGGATCGCATCAGCGATACCGTGCTCGACACCTTCCTCGAAGCCGACCCCTATGCCCGTGTGGCCTGCGAGACGCTGGTGACCACCAACCGCGTCGTCATCGCCGGTGAAGTGCGCGGCCCGGGCTCCATCACGCCCGAATTGCTGATGCACAAGGCCCGCCTGGCCATTCAGGATATCGGCTATGAGCAGGAAGGCTTCCATTGGCAGCACGCCAAGGTCGAGTGCCACCTGCACGCCCAATCCGCCCATATCGCCCAGGGCGTGGATGCGGCCGGCAACAAGGATGAAGGCGCTGGCGACCAGGGCATCATGTTCGGCTACGCTTGCACCGAGACGCCCGATCTCATGCCCGCGCCGCTTTACTACGCCCACCTGATCCTGCGCCGGATCAATGAACTGCGCAAAAGCCACGATCTCTCGGTGAAGGGCCTGCTGCCCGACGCCAAGAGCCAGGTCACGCTGCGCTACATCAATGGCAAGCCGGTCGGCGCCACCTCCATCGTGCTCTCCACCCAGCATGAGGAAGGCCTCGAGGCCGCGCAGATCAAGGCGATGCTCAGGCCGCTCATCGAGAGCAGCCTGCCCGCCGGCTGGATGTGCCCCGATGCCGAACTCTATGTGAACCCCACCGGCACCTTCGTCATCGGCGGCCCCGATGGCGATTGCGGCCTGACCGGGCGCAAGATCATCGTCGACACCTATGGCGGTGCCGCACCGCATGGCGGCGGTGCCTTCTCCGGCAAGGACCCCACCAAGGTGGACCGCTCGGCCGCCTATGCCGCGCGCTATGTCGCGAAGAATGTCGTCGCCGCCGGCCTTGCTGAAAAATGCACCATCCAGGTCTCCTACGCGATTGGCGTGGCCAAGCCGCTGAGCGTCTATTTCGACCTGCATGGCACCGGCGCCGATATCGATGAGGTGAAGCTCGCCCATGTGGTGCAGGAGATGGTCAATCTCTCGCCGCGCGGCATTCGTGAAATGCTGCACATGAACCGGCCGATCTATGTCCCCACCTCCAGCTATGGCCATTTCGGCCGCACGCCGGATGAGGAAAAGGGCACCTTCACCTGGGAGCGCACCGATTTGGCCGCCGCCCTGAAGAGCGCCTTCAACCGCTGAACCCTGGCAGGGTTTGGAACATGGGCGGCGCCGGTCTCCGGTGCCGCCTTTTTTTCTGGAGGGGCGCGTGATGACCGAATGGCCCGATGGCGTGCCGCAACGCCTTTATGGACGCCGCCGCGGCCACAAGCTGCGCCCCCGCCAGGAACGCCTGCTGGCGGAAACCCTGCCGGCCTGGCGCTTTGCCGATACCAGCTTCGCCGCTGGCCTGCCGCTCTGGCTGGAAGTGGGTTTTGGCGGGGGCGAGCACACGCTGGAATTGCTCCGCAGCCACCCCAACACCGCCATCATCGCCTCCGAGGTCTATGAGACCGGGCTATGCTCGCTGCTGACCGAATTGGTGCCCGAGGGCGCCGAGGCCAGCACGCCGCCCCCAGCCCGCCTGCGCCTCTGGCCCGAGGATGCGCGGGAATTGCTGCTCGCTTTGCCCGAAGCCAGCCTCGAGCGGCTCTTCCTGATGTTCCCCGACCCCTGGCCCAAAGCCCGCCACGCCAAGCGCCGCTTCGTCCATGCCGAGATGCTGCCCATCATCGCCTGCGCGCTGAAGCCCGGCTGCGAATGGCGCATCGCCTCCGATGACCCGACCTATCAGGCCTGGGTGGAGGAAACCCTGCGCCCCAGCCCGCTTTTCTCCGCCGATGAACCGGCCCGTGAAAGGCCGCCCGGCTGGCCGCCCACCCGCTATGAGGCCAAGGCCATCGCCGCCGGCCGCACCCCGCTCTATTGGGTCTGGCGGCGGGCCTGAGCGCCCGATAGGCTGCGCGCAATACGAGGACGCGCAGTGAACCAGCCCATCACCACCCCCGAACTCCCCCCCGCAGCACCGCGCGGGCTTTGCACCGATTGCGGGGTCTCGCGCATGCAAAACGCCAAAGCCTGCGGCAGCGCCTGCCAATTCATCGCGCCCGATTACCCCGCCCTGGAGGCCCAGGTGCATGGCCGCGCGCGTGACCCCGGCCGCAACCCGGACGAACTGCATTTCGGCCCCTTCCGCACCATGCTCCGCGCCCGGCTGAAAACCCCGGCCGAGGGCGCGCAATGGACCGGCATCACCACCCGCCTGGCGGAAAAGCTGCTGGAGGCCTCCGCCGTGGATGCCGTGCTCACCATGGCGCCAGACCCGGATGACAAGTGGAAACCCATGCCCGTGCTGGTCACCCGGGCCGAGGGCATGGCCGCCTGCCGCGGCATGCGCATGGGCTATGCGCCGCTGTTGGCGCTGCTGGAACCCGCCGCCGCTGCCGGCCATAAGCGCATCGCCATCATCGGCATCCCCTGCCAGGTCTATGCGCTGCGCAGCATCGAGAAGAGCTTGGGATTCGAGCGGATTTTCGTCATCGGCACGCCATGTTCCGACAACACCACCACCGAGAATTTCCACCATTTTCTGTCGTTGCTCGACGAGAACCCAGACAGCATCACCTATCTCGAATTCCGCGCCGATTATCAGGTGGAGTTGCGCTTCGCTGACGGCCGCAACCGCACCATCCCTTTTCTGGCGCTGCCCATCAGCCAACTTTCACCGGATTTTTTCCCCCTCACCTGCCGCAGCTGCGTGGACTACACCAATGTCCTGGCCGATATCACGGTGGGCTATATGGCCGGCCGCGGTGAGCAATGGCTGCTGGTGCGCAACCAGCGCGGCGCCGAATTGCTCGCCATGCTGGGCGATGAGCTGCACACCGAGGCACCAAGCAGCGCCGGCAAGCGCGCCAGTGCTGTGAAGGGTTTTCTGGCCAATACCGAGCGCGCCGCCGGTGGCCTGCCGCTGCGCCGCATGCCCAATTGGCTGCGCCCCATCGTGAGCTGGCTGATGCCCAGGATAGGCCCGCGCGGCGTGGAATTCGCCCGCACCAGGGTGGAGATGAAGGCCTGCGAATCGGTGGTGCATTTGCGCCGCGAGCACCCCGCCCGGCTCAAAAACATGCTGCCCGAGCATGTGTGGAAGCTGGTCGCCCCCTATGGCCTCACCCCGACCCCCGAGGAGCGTCCCGCCCCGCCGCGTCGCTGAGCAGCGCTGCGACCCATGCTCGCCTTGCGGGGAGCATGGGTCGCGCCAGTTCAGGCCCTCACAGGGTTGGAAAGCCGGCCAATGCCCTCGATTTCGATATCGACGACATCGCCATCCTTGAGCACCTGCGGCGGCTGCATGGCATAGCCCACACCCTCGGGCGTGCCGGTCAAAATCACATCGCCCGGCAGCAGGGTGAAGCCCAGGCTGAGCTGATGGATGATCTCCTTCACATCGAAGATCATCTTCGAGGTGCGGCTGGATTGGCGCTGCTCGCCATTCACCCAGAGCTGGATGGCAAGGTCGGCGGCATCCAGCTCATCGGCCGGCACGATCCAGGGGCCGAGCGGGCAGGAACGGTCGAGCGACTTGCCCTTGAACCATTGTCCATGCCGCCGCTGCAGGTCACGACCCGTCACATCATTGCCGATGGTCCAGCCGAAGACATGGCTCAGGGCGTCTTCCTTGCTGATATTGGCGCCGGGCTTGCCGATGATCAGCGTCAGCTCCGCCTCATAATCCAGCCACTTGGTCACGCCGGTTGCGGTGTGGTCGGGGATGGCGGCACCTGGGGCGATGACCGTGTCGGGCGCCTTGGTGAAGAATTGCGGGAATTTGGGCAGTTCCGATTCGGTGATGCCGCGGGTGCGGTCACCCTCGGCCACATGGTCCATGTAGTTGCGGCCAACGCAGAAGAGGTTGCGATGCGGCCGGGGAATCGGCGCCATCAGCGTGACCTGCTCGATGGGCAGCAGGGCTGCGGGCGCGGGGTGGGCGAGGGCTGCGCGGATCGCGGCCAGGGCCGGCGCACCGCTGGCAATAATGCCCTGCATGTCGGTCACGCCCGCTGGCAGGCCGCCCGCGGCGATGAGATCAAGCACCTGGCCGACGCCGGCCATGGCACCGGGGCGCGGGCCCTTGGCATCGGTGAAGGTGACGAGTTGCAGCGGCATGGTGGTAACTCCCTGTGTGACGGGCGGAGGTTGAACAGGGAGAGGCGCTCTGGCAAGCCAAGCGCCGCACGATCTGGGGGTGGGCGGGCCACCCCCAGCATCATATCAATCGGCGGCGAGTGCGGAGCGGCTGCGGTTCAGCACGCTCAGCACATGGTCCTCGGCCATATCGACCACGGTTTCCACCTGCGGCGGGGTGAAGACATGGCCCGCGCCGGGCAGGGTGCGATAATCGATCTTCACACCCTTTTGCGTGTTCAACTTGTCCACCAGGCGGCCGACACTGGCCACCGGCACCAATTCATCATCCTCGCCATGCAGGATCATGCCCGAGCAGGGGCAAGGCGCGAGGAAGCCGAAATCATAATGGCTGGCCGGGGCCGAGATGGAGACGAAGCCGCCCATTTCCGGCCGGCGCATCAGCAATTGCATGCCGACATAAGAGCCGAAGGAATAGCCAGCCACCCAGAGCATGCTGGCGGCGGGGTTGATGGTCTGGAGAAAATCGAGCGCGGAGGCGGCATCGCTGATCTCGCCAATGCCGCCATCATAGCGGCCCTGGCTCTTGCCAACGCCGCGGAAATTGAATCGCAGCACCGAGAAGCCCATCGCCTGGAAGCGGCCATAGAGGGCGTGCACCACGCGATTATTCATCGTGCCACCATGCAGCGGATGCGGGTGCAACAGCAGCGCGACTGGCGCGTTGGGCTTTTTGGCGTGGTGATAACGGCCTTCGAGGCGGCCATCCGGCCCAGCGAACATCACTTCAGGCATTGACCCAGGCATCCATTCTTCAGGGGCAGCGCCGCACCGGGGCTGGAAGCAGCCGCCGGCGACACACGCTGCCGCGTGCGGGTGGCCACCATCCACGCGCCCTCTTTTGGGGCGTTTGACGCGGATATCCTGGCCCAGCATGCGGTGCCTTCCATAGGCCGCCCGCCACGCGTCATTGACGCGGTGCGCTGTCACCCATAGCCTTCCCAAATAGGGCGAGGAACGCCTGCCGGACGCGGTTGGATGCTGGTTCAGGATGCCGCGGGTGGTGTCCTTCCCCGACGGCAGTGGGATGATACTGAGTTTCATCGGCTTTTCATAATGGTTTCACGGCGGCGGGCGCATGACTGGGGCTCCCAGAACGCATGCCGGACGGGATACCAGCAGAAGGAATGGGTTTATGCGGCTGTCCACACGCGGGCGCTATGCGGTGATGGCGATGGTGGAACTGGCAGCGCGCGAGGCGCGGGCAGAGGCGCCGCCGCCGGGCAAGCGCACACCCCCGGTTTCGCTGGCGGAAATTGCCGCGGCGCAAATGCTCTCCCTCGCCTATCTCGAGCAATTGTTCGGCCCGCTCCGCCGGGCGGGACTCGTGGCCTCGGCCCGCGGGCCGGGCGGGGGATACCGGCTGGCCTATCATGCGGCGGATATCACCATCGCCATGGTGGTGGAGGCGGTGGAGGATAATATCCGCACCATTCGCTGCGATGCCGAATCGCCCAATTGCGTGGGCGGCGGCAAATGCGCGACGCATGACCTCTGGGCCGAGTTGAGCGAGCATGTGCGGCTGTTCATGGAAGGGCTGACACTGGCCGATGTGCTGGCAGGCCAGGTGGTGGGCCGCGCCGCCGCGCCGCATCGTGGACTGCCCATCGAGGCCTGAGCGGCCAATGCTGTATCTGGATGCCAATGCCACCGAAGTGCCGCGGCCCGAGGCCATGGCGGCGGCGGCAGCGGCCATGGCGCTGGGGGGCAATGCCTCCTCCGTGCATGGCCAGGGGCGCGCCGCGCGGCGGGTGCTGGAGGATGCGCGTGAGGCGCTGGCCGCGCGTTTTGGCGCGAGCCCGGCGCAGCTGGTGCTGACGGCGGGCGGGACCGAGGCCAATGCGCTGGCTTTGCATGGATTTTCCGAAAATCGACGGATTTTGGCCGGGGCCACCGAACATGCGGCGGTGCGGGCCTTTGCCCATTCCGTGATCCCTGTGCTGGGCGATGGCAGGCTGGACCTCGACGCGCTGGAGGCGCTTTTGCGCGCAGGGCCGGCGCTTGTTGCGGTGATGGCGGCCAATAATGAGACGGGGGTTTTGCACCCCATCGAGGCGGTGGCAGCACTCTGCGCGGCGCATAGGGCGCATCTGCATGTGGATGGGGTGCAGGCGGCGGGGCGGGTGGCGCTGGCACCTGGCTGGCATAGCCTCGCGATCTCCGGCCACAAGCTGGGCGGGCCGATGGGTGCGGGTGCGCTGCTGCTGGCGCCGGGGCTGCACCCGCGGGCGATCATGGCGGGCGGCGGGCAAGAGCGCGGGCGGCGCGGCGGAACCGAGCCGCTGCCGGCGATTGCCGGCATGGCCGCCGCCGCACAGGCCGGCAGTGCCACGCATCTAGCAGCGCTTCGCGATGCCATCGAGGCGGGGCTGCCACCGGGGGTGATGGTGGCCGGGCAGGCGGCTGCGAGGCTGGGCAATACCACCCAGCTGGTGCTGCCAGGCATCGCCGCCGAGCGACAGGTGATGGTGCTGGACGGGATGGGGATTTGCGTCTCGGCCGGGGCGGCCTGCTCCTCGGGCAAGGTGACACAAAGCCATGTGCTGGCGGCGATGGGTTTTGCCGAAAACGCCGGCTGCGGCATTCGGGTTTCGCTGCCCTGGAATGCAGGGGCGGATGCGGCCGAGCGGTTCCTGACCGGGTATCGGGCGATGGCGAAAAGGCTGGGTCGGCGGATGGGCGCGTAAAGTGGTGTATTCGGACAAATACCAGGGGCGGTGTTTGGTTGGATGGTTTGCACAAAATATAGGATTGGGCGCGCGAGGCTGAGGGTTTTGGACTGGCTGGGAGGCTCTCGGTGCGGGGGGGTGGGCATTGCGGGGGTCCATCAGCCTGGGGCGGGCAGTATAGGCTGGATGATGGGTATGGTAAAGATTTTATTCCTTTGATTGGGGCGGGGATGATTAGGGCAGTGGCGCGCTGGTGGGCCCTGGAGCGGGGCTTTGCCCCCTCCAGACCTCCCCCACCAGGTGGCAGGGCCACCTGGACCGCCTTTGGGTTTTAAAGCCCTCGTCTCATTGTGAGAATTAGCGATATATTTTTTATATCGGGAATGTTTATTGTCATTGGCTGTATTTAATTTTAATTTAATTAGAAATTATATGGTAT